>JABMRB010001069.1 GCA_013202865.1 Candidatus Nealsoniibacteriota bacterium
ACATGCTCGCCTTCCGTGGCAATTCCCATCCCCCCCGCAAACAACGACCCTATTCTCCGGAAAAATGCCACAACACGACAACCCCAATTCAACGGTAAATCCCTTCCCGCCGCTCGCCTTATTCCTCCCTGCCCCCCAAGTTTCTCGAATCTCTAACGACGTTGGGAAATGAATCGGCGGAACAGGTATCTGACGCAGGCGAACGCGATAACGGCAAGCATCACGTAGATCACAATCTGCCCGACTTTCCTGCCTCCTTCATAGGCCTCTTGTTGGCGTCTCTGGTTCTCGGTAGACGGTCCGGATCTGACCGCGCTCGCCGAATCCTTGAAGGCAATGCTCCGGACAATACTCTCGAACTGAGGTTGGTGTTTCTCGATTTGGTCCGGCTCGACCATACAATGCATCACGTAGAGGCGACGCCCCCGCACCATTAGATAGTCGATCATTGCAAAAACCTCTTCGGATGGCGGAGCCTTCTTGGGGACCGTTGTCATCCACTTGACCGGATGTCGATCAACGCGTAGTTCGCCCTGCCTGAGAATGCGGAACTCTTTTCGAGCTTCCTTCAACTGAGCTGTGAACAATTCCTCCAGCGGCGACTCCACGCGAAGTGGATAGACCTTGAGATTGATGTTCTCGCTGAACGTATCGGTCGCGTTTTCCAGTGGCCCCCTGGCGGTGAGGAGTGTATTGCCGTATTCGATCCGCTCCCATGCAATGGGGATTTCCATCGTCAAGTCCCCCAGGTCGATCGGCAACGTATCGCTAGTGTCGGCACCGACAGCGGGCAGTATGGCGAGAATCATCACCAGCGAACGCAATTGGCCGTTTTTCTTGATTTGAAATCTCATCGTTGGTTCTCCTCTCTTGACCTAATCTTGCACACTCCTTGTGAGTTCAAACCGGCACCACGTCCATCCAGTCGCGACCACCGCTCGTGGTTTGGTGTGACATGGAGGAAACGCTTTCTCGAAATCTTGCGATTTTCGGGAATCGCGAGGAAACACACAACCGTGCCGAGTCTAGTTCTGCCGATCAACCGCGTCAAGCAGCATGCAACAATGTCCGCTGGCTTGTGTTAGCCGCCGAAATGTACCTTTTTGGGCCGAGCACCTCGTCCCGCCGTAAGCCGCAGCCGACCGACCTCCGTTCACCCAGGCTGCCTAGTCTTCCTAGTGTTGTTCCTTCGGCAAGGCTGTTGGGCACGAATCGGCATGGCCCCGTTTCCCCATCCCGGCTACACTACTCGGCTAATTGTCTCCCCATATCGGCGGGATTTGCCGCCGGTGGCTGAATCCGCGCACGGAGGCGCCCATGTCGAACCGACCTTTTCGCTTTGTCCATGCCGGCGATTTCCACCTGGAATTGCCGCCGCAGGGATTGGCTGAAATTCCCGACCATCTCAGGGAACTGTTCGTCGAGGCCGCCTATGCGGCAGCCGAGCGGACCTTCAAGACCGTGCTGGCCGAGGAGGCCGATTTCCTCGTGCTCGCCGGCGACCTGCTCCACCCTGGGCAGACCGGCCCGCGAGGGCCGCTCTTCCTCCAGGAGCAGTTCCGGCGGCTCGCCGAACGCGACGTCGACGTCTACTGGGCCGGCGGCCGGGTCGATCCACCCGACGCCTGGCCCGCCGCGATCGCCTTGCCCGAGAACGTCCATGTCTTCCCTCAAGGCGTCGTCGAGCAACTTACCCACCAACGCGACGACGTGCCCCTGGCGCAGGTCATCGGCGTCAGCCGCGACCGCCGACGCACGATCCGCACCGCCGATTTCGCACCGGACCCGGGCGGGCTCTTCTCGATCGCCGTGGTCCACGGCAACGCCGACCCCGCCACGCTGCAATCCCGAGGCATCCACTACTGGGCACTCGGCGGACGCCACGGCCGCAACACGCTCTTCAGCTCCCCGCAGGTGGCCCACTACCCGGGCAGCCCGCAAGGTCGCCGCGCCGAGGAGCACGGTGCCCATGGATGTACTTTAGTACAAGTCGACGGCCAAGGCAACCCGCACACCAGTCTCGTGCCGACCGACGCGATCCGCTGGCTCAACGAGCGGGTCGTGGTCGACGAGGAGACCGGCCGCGACGACCTCGAAACGCTCCTGCGCGAACGGATGCACACGCTGCTGGAAAACTGCCCCAGAATCGATCTGCTGATCTCCTGGACCATCGCGGGCACCGGCCCCATGCCCGGCCGATTACGCCGCGGCACGCTCGGCGACGAAATGCTCGGCTGGCTGCGTAGCGAGTACGGTTACGGACCGCCCGCCGCATGGAGCGCGTCGCTCGACGTGGAGCCGTCGGCCGCCATGCCGCCGGAGTGGTACGAGCAGGAAACGATCCGCGGCGACTACCTTCGCGCGATTCGCCAGTTCCAAGTGAATTCGGACGAGCCGCTCGATCTGGAGGCCTACGTGGCCGAAGCACACGTGGCCGGAACGCTCGGGCCGGCCGTGGCCGTCGCCGGGCAGACCGACCGGCAACGCGTTCTGCGCGAAGCGGCCTGGCTGGGCGTCGACCTGTTAAGCGGTGAGGAGGGCCAATCGTGAAAAT
>JABMRB010001070.1 GCA_013202865.1 Candidatus Nealsoniibacteriota bacterium
AAAGCTGCGTCGGCTTGTGCGTGATGCGGTGTCCCAGGCCGACCCGTTCGAGCAGTTGTTTCGCCCGGAGCTTGGTGGCCCCGCTGTGGGCGAACCGCACCGCCAGCAGCACGTTCTCCAGCGCGGAGAAGCCCGACAGCAGGTTGAACGTCTGAAAGACGTATCCGATCCGCCCTGCGCGGAACCGGTCGCACTCGGCCTCGGAGAGGATCGTGGTCTCCCAGTCGTCGATCCGCACCTGCCCGGAGTCCGGTCGGGAGATCCCGGCAACGATGTGCAGCAGCGTCGTCTTGCCGCACCCGCTCCGGCCGACCAGCACGACCTGCTCGGCCTCGGCAACGTGGAACTGCGGAATATCCAGGATCGGCAGTTCGGAGCCGTCCGGTTCGAGAAACGATTTCTTGATGTCCTTCAGATCTAGCATCTGGGGGGGGACCACTACGTCAAGCGGGTTGATCCTGGACAATTATGGGGGGCAGCGAAACTTGGCGGCGAGAGCCCATTTGATATACGTGTTCGGCATCTATCTGGTTCGCGCAAAATCCCTCCGCATAGTTCGCGCCGTTTAGCGGCCGGGTCAGCGTCGGTAGATCTGCCGCAGCATATCGCGTTTGGCCTCGGCCGTCTTCATGGCCTCGCGTTTGTCGTGCTGCTGTCGGCCGCGGCAGACGCCCATCAGCACCTTGGCCCGGCCTTTCTTGAAGTACATCTTCAACGGCACGAGCGTCAGTCCCTTTTCGTAGGCCTGGGCGGCAAACCGCTTGATCTCGCGATGATGCATCAGCAATTTCCGCGGCCGCCGCGGCTCGTGGTTGAACTTATTGGCCTCGGTGTACTCGGCAATATCGCAGCCGACCAGCCACACCTCCCCTTCGCGCACCCGCCCATAAGCCTCCGCCAGCGAGACCTTCCCGTTGCGCAGACTCTTCACCTCACTGCCGACCAGCATAATCCCGCATTCGAGCGTTTCGAGTACGGTGAAGTTGTGCCGTGCTTTGCGGTTCTCGGAGATCGACCGGTAGCTGGGATCGTCCGGCGGGCCGGAGCTCTTTTTCTTCTTATTCTTTGACGTAGCTAGTGTCCTTTCGTCTTGCGAATCTCGCTGGGAGGCCACGCTAGCCATCGCGAAATCGCTTGAGTGCCGACAATGCCCGCTTGAGACTCGGCGACGCTTCCGAGGCCCTGAGCGGATCCCATTCTGTGCCAACGAAAGCCCCTAGCCGTGCATTGTAGCCCGGTCCGCGGGACGCCGTGGAGCCGCGGGTTGGGACTATGTCTTCGCGGACGCTTCGCTTCCTCGAAGATTTGGCAAGGGTAACTATCTTCTCTTTTGGCTCGCGCACTTTGTCCGGTTCTCGCGGCACGCGAGCAGGGCTGATACCTAGCATCGCCGCAAATGCTGCGCGGTCAGCCATTACCCAGGACTCAATCTCGACGATGGCAACGCGAAAAATCAGAGCTTCTTCGATCGGCTCACTGATCCAGCCGCTGATGAGTTCCGGTGGGCAACTCGTAGGCTTGTCCAAGTCCGTCAGCAGGAAAACAGGAAAGGCCTTGGCGGTCTTGTTAAGAGCGGATACCTTCTTCTTCAAGTAAGTATTGCCCTTTAGTCCGATCGTCTGGCTGGCTGACATGCGCAAGCTCGACAAGGCGGCCCTTGCAACGGCCTCACTCAAGGTATCTTCTACGGCTAGCAGAACACAGTCTTTGATCATTGGATGGTCCCGAATCGCTCAACACCGCGAGGCTTTGTTCGCGGCAAGACAACCTCTCCGACGGTAAGTCCCGACTCCAGTAGTGCTCGGATATCAGACTCTTCAGAGCAGATACCGACTTCTGTTCCTTCGGCTGTAGGAGTCAATAAGAGGACTTCACGGCCATCAATGCCGTTTTCGGTGAGAAGCGATTCACTGTGCGTGCTTACCAGAATCTGCCTGTGTCTGCGGCGTACTCGCTGCATTCTATACATCAGCGGCGCCAGTTGAGAAACGATACCCGTGTTGAGTGAAAGCTCAGGCTCCTCCAACAACAGAAGACTGTCCCCTTCGAGCAGCGACCAGAGAAGCCCAATCAAGCGAAGTGTGCCATCGGAGAACTGGTCCTCGCGCTGCAACCTGGCTTTCGGGCGCCAGTGCTTGTATAGCGCTTGCAGATGAGGCTGGCCCGTTGCATCGTCTCTGACGAACTGCAGTTGCTGAAGCTGCGGAACGGCAATTTTCAGTGCGTTCTCGACTTTTGACAACCGCGATTTTCGCGTTTTGTCCGGTGATTTCGCAATTCGCTCCAAGAACCCCTGCCCGAAAGGATCGTTTTCGAGTACCCGCCCTTGGATTGAGCCCGCGAAACGCAGCAGTTGTGGGACCAGGTGAAGGTACGTAACGCTCTGAAGGAACTGCGCCACGTCGCGGAACCTCTGGTTGGCGTTAATCTGCTCAAGGTATGTCTGTGTGAGCCGATCTCGATCAGCTTTGTCCTCAACGTCAGGCCGATCCAGGATCTGGCGTCCTCTGTGCCAGACTCGCTCATGTGTCAAGTAAGTCTGACGTTTGCCGCGTGCTTCCTGCTTGATGCCAATGCCATAACGCCACGTGGGTGCAACGTCAGGACTTTCGGCGAGATTGACCTCAATTGCGATTTCTGGATCGCTACGAGCAGCAAGACTTCGTAGCTTCGATACTCCACCACGATCTTTGACTGCTTTCTGGAGCCCGCCGCCTTCCGCTGTGGCAATGTCGCGAAGAAATCGAAACACGTCCAGTAGGTTCGATTTTCCGGAGGCATTCGGGCCAACTATGAATTGGCGTTCCCGAAGCTGAACGTCGACCTTTTGGAAATTGCGCCAGTTCTTGACAATAAGTCTGCTGACAAGCATGGTTTTCAGCCTCACTTTCGGTTGTTTCACCCTGCCTGAATGCAGCGGTCCGGTTGGGCTGGATTGGTCGAGGCAAAGCCGTGCCGCCCGGGCTGGGGGCACGGCAATCACAGGCCGTCACCAACCGGAAATGCCCTTCCCACCACTCCCATTCTCCCACATAATCTCTTTTCTACCCTTTCAAGCTCGAAAACTCAACCGCCGCCATGTCCACCGTCCCGACCGGATCGCAACAACTATCCCCATCCGGTTCCTCACTGACCTCGGGCAGCTCTTCCTGAAACGGGTGTCCGTTTTGCCAGCCGAGTCGCCCGGTGACACGATAGCGCTCGAGCCGGCGGATGGCAATCTCGGCGTAGATCGGATCAACGTCGACCGTGAAGCAACGGCGATCGAGGATCTCACAGGCAAGTAGCGTCGTTCCGGAATGGGCGAAGAGGTCGATCACCAGGTCGCCGGGACCGGAACTCGCCCGGACGATTCGATCGATCGACTTCAACGGCTTCTGCGCGAAGCAGCCGGAGACGTTTTCCTCCATCCGGTAGAAGACCTGCTGGACGTCCACCCAGACGTTCCCCGCCCGAATCGTGTCGGATCGGCTGCGTTCGAGGTTTTCCGTAATTTTTCCACCGACTTCCTTGTAGTAGCCGCGGAGGATTTTCGGGATGTCGGTATACGTGGCGTCGACGTTAAACGTCGGCTTTCCCTTGACGTAGTACAACAGCTCTTGCCGAATCGCCATCCAATTTTTCTGGGTGCCGTAGCCCCGTTGGTTTCGCATCGTGATAAAACTTCGCGGGGCAAACGGCTGGTCTCTCATCATCACCATGAAATCGGGCAACGGCTGAAATCCGTCGTTTTGATCTGC
>JABMRB010000112.1 GCA_013202865.1 Candidatus Nealsoniibacteriota bacterium
AGCTCAAAGCTCATAGCTCATAGCTCATAGCTCCGGGGAGTTACTCGTGTGGGAGTTCTTAGGTATTGTTACGATCACTCTGGTGCAAATGCAACTGGGCCGCGGCATCACCGCTGATTCGGATCAGCCGGTCCGGATGCTGGTACTGCGCGACCAGGTAACGAGTCAAGTCAACCTGCATTTCTCGCATCGAGCCAAGATAAGTCGCCTTCTCTCGGTCGATCGCTTGCCGGTGTTCGAGTCGCGTCAAGGCGACCTGATGCTCGTGTAGCCATTCGTCCTCCCTGGGGACGAACAAGGCCGGGCCACGCAGATGCTCGCAGTGTCCATCGGCAAACTGGATGGCGAGGAACTGATCTGCATGGGCGCTGAATCGTGCCAGCGACCGGATCGTCTTGCACAGCAGCAGCAAACGCCGCGGTCCGTCCACGTAGCGCACCCGCCCCCGCTGGTCCCAAACGGCAACCCGCTCGCCTTGCCGGATCGTTCTGACTTATAGCATGGCAACCTCCTATCGAATATCTAACGGCTCACGCGCAGCGAGCCAATCACCAGGAATCCCCTCTTCACCAACGGCCAAGGCGACAATCCCACCGACGATCGCGCAGGTCGTGTCCATGTCGCCATAGACAAGCATTGTCGACCACATGGCCTCCTTGAACGACCCAAGGCACCGGGCCGCATTCCAGACACAAAACGGGACCGTATCGGAACAAATCACGTGGCTTCCATTTCCCAGAATCCTGGCCGCATCACGCGGTGTAGTCGCCGCTGGTATCCTGGTTGCTTGCCGGAGTCCTTGAGCTGTCAAGCCATCGGGTGTCTGTCGCAGTACGAAGTCGATCATGCCCTTGGAAGGCGTTTCTGCCGCCGCCGTCCGCGTTTGCCACGCATAGGCAGCCGCCAGCGCGATTGCGATCGCCACAGCCTTTGCATCCGGGTGCGCGTGCGTAACTTCCGCAGACGCGGCAGCGTGCTGAACGACGGCATCCGTATCGTCCGCGAAGTAGGCTCCCACGGGACCGACTCGCATGGCACTGCCGTTGCCCATGGAACCCTCACCATTGAACGGCTTCGATGCCACTTCACGCCACGGGACACCGCCCTCCATTTCTTCCAGTTGCTCCATGGCGTTGGCACCGTAGCCTCGTCCAGGTTCTTCCGCGTGTCGCCGTGTGAATCGCCTGGCCAGATCATCCTGGTCGATTCCTCCGAATCGCTCCAACACCTCGTAGATGCTCATCGCCATTACGGTATCATCCGTATATTGCCAAGGCGGCTCCGGAATCTCGCGTGACGCCAGGACCATGTCAGCCATTGACTGGTAGAAGAAGCATTGGCCGAACCCGTCGCCAATCGACAAACCATCCAGACATAATCGCGCACGCCGAAGTCTTTGATCGTGATCGGCCGGGAGTTGGGTGTGAGCAGACATTGGATACTCTCGGTTTCTGTCAGGGGAACTCAATAAACTCCACCGGTACGTGATCGGTGAGCCATACTTCGTTGGGCGTCACAAGGAACTCGTGTCCCTCGCGCGCCATGTCCTGCGCCCTCACTTTCAGCAGCACCGGTTTCCCGCGGCGGCGGCCCACGGCGGTTGCGGTTGCTTCGTCCGCGTGCAGGTGGACGTGGTGCCGGTCCATCTTCTTCAAGCCGTTTTGCCGGATCGACTCGATGAAGCGAGTTGGCGTGCCGTGCAGCAGGATCTCGGGCGGATCGGCCGGCCGGTAACCAAGGTCCACGTCGACGGAGTGCCCCTGGTTGGCTCGGATTCGCTGCCCGTCCTCGCTGAAGATGAATCGTTGCTTATCGTTGGTTCGCACGACGTAATCGAGTGTGTCGCGGGAAATGGGTCTCCCGTGACGAGCCGTCGCGCCCAGCAAAACGTCCACGTCAACCCATCCCGCGTCGTCCAGGCTGATGCCGATCTTCTCCGGTTGATGCCGCAGCACCAGGCTGAGGAACTTGCTTGTTCGTTTTACGCTCTTTTCGTTCATTGTTACTTCCACT
This sequence comes from Candidatus Nealsoniibacteriota bacterium, assembly GCA_013202865.1. Classification (GTDB taxonomy): domain Bacteria; phylum Planctomycetota; class Planctomycetia; order Pirellulales; family Thermoguttaceae; genus JABMRB01. Next base: position 2,014 of record JABMRB010000112.1, read on the forward strand.
GTCTTTCCTTGGACGCCTCAGCGTCCCATCCTTTCAATCGCCTGAGCACTGGCGGTCACGTCTACTCCAGCTTCCTGTAGTTCCTCAATCGCTCGATCCACGTCGCCCGGGTAGAGGTCCACGCCTCGACATCCGTCGAGAAGCAGGTGGGTGCGAAAACCGAGCTCGACGGCATCCAACGCCGTGAACTTCACACAGTAGTCCGTCGCCAGCCCCATCACGAAAACCTCGGCCACTTGCCGTTCGTGAAGGAAGTCGCCCAGCCCGGTCGCGTGCCGGTGTCCGTTATCGAAAAAACCGCTGTAGCTATCGACCGCTCGACCGGTTCCCTTCTCGAAGACACGGTGAATACCCGGGACGTTCAGTCCGGCGACGAACTCGGCACCTGGGGTTCCTTCGATGCAATGGTCGGGCCAGAGGACCTGCGGCAGCCCGTCCAGATCGATCACCTCGCCGACCTGCCTGCCCGGATGCTGGCTCGCAAAACTCGCGTGGTCGGCCGGGTGCCAGTCCTTGGTGGCCACTACCAAAGCGAAATGCGGCATCAGGCCGTTGGCCACGGGAACCACCCGGTCACCGCCACCAACCGCCAGAGCACCGCCGGGGACGAAGTCGTCTTGGACGTCGACGAGAATCAGGGCGTTCATCGTATTCCTCAGATCTCGAAATTAAACCCTTGCTTGGTCAAGCGAGCGTACTTCTTCTTGTCGAAACGATACAGTCGTGCCGCCCGATGCGCCACGTCGGTTTCGACTTCGTCGAGATCGACGAGGATGTCCATCGCCAAAATCTTCTTGCGAAAGTTTCGCTTGTCCAACGGGCGGTCCAGGATCACTTCGTACAAGTGCTGGAGTTGGCGAAGGGCAAACTTGTTCGGCAATAGCTCGAAACCGATCGGTTGATAGCGGACCTTGCCGCTGAGCCGCTCGTGGGCCATTGCCAGGATCTTGTCGTGATCGAACGCCAGATTCGGCAGGTCGTCGATCGCAAACCATGCCGCCTCCCGGGCGTCCGTCGCGGCTTGCACGCGGTGGTCGGACAGCCTGACCAGTGCGTAGTAGGCCACGGTAACGACCCGTTCGCGCGGGTCGCGGTCGATCGTACCAATCGTATAAAGCTGTTCGAGATAGACCTTTTCGAGTCCGGTTTCCTCGCGCAACTCTCGCATCGCGGCGTCGTCGAGCGTCTCGTCGAGGTGGACAAAGCCACCCGGCAGCGCCCAGCGACCCTCGAACGGCGGCAGATCCCGCTGGATCAGCATCACCTTGAGGTCCTCCTCGTCCAGGCCGAAAACGACGCAGTCCACCGTGAGTGCCGCCCGTGGGTATTCGTACGTGTAACTCATGATCGGCTCCATTGGTGTTGTGTCTACACTAAGTTTAGTGTGTGCTATACACTATGTCAATGGGCGAAACGGCGAGAATGGCAAAAAGTTTCGAGAGAATCCGCACCTGGCGGGTTACGTATGCATGCCCGTAGCTGCCGCTTGCGGCTTAGCAATGTCGTGCGAGAAACTGCGAAGCCGCAAGCGGCGAGCGAGACCGGACCGAATTCTTGCCAGTCCGGCTACTTGATCCGCTTGGCTTGGAAAACCACACGATACGATCGGGTCGGGTCGCATCGCTCGGGTCGAGGCACGAGAATGAAGTCGTCGATGATTACCGGATTGAGATCCGCGCCTTCGATAATCTTCACGTCCTTGACGCGGTGATCGAGCAAGTGGATCAGCGGACGACCGCCCCGCTGGGAACCGTTCGTATTGACCGTGGCGAAGCTTTTGTCGCCGAGATTCGGCTTGATCTCGAAAGTGTATGCAGTGTCATTGATGCTCAAGGTTTGCCCGAAGGCCAACTTCCCCGGCGCCATGCGGGCGTGCCATGCCGGGTCGCCGTAGAACGCTACGACGTCGCGGTCGAATTCCAATCCGCGCTTGTCGCCGGCGCTTGTCGCCGGGTCGGCCAGCCGATGCACTAGCGCGTGATGATTGGCGAAGAACGCGTCGCAGAACGTATACCGACCGGGCTGTTCGACGAAATAGTCGAGGCAGCCCCAGCCGGCGTAGCCGTACCACGTCGGTACGGTGTAGCCGAGCATCTGCTTTACGCCGGCCGAGTTCAGCCAGGCCAGCGCCATGGCGTCGCGATCCTTGATATGGCCCATCAGGCAGTTGCCGATCGGCATGTAGACCTTGGGGTTGGGCGAGTCGATCGGATGCTTCTTGCCTTGCGTATCGAGCCCGTATAGCCGCCCCTCGGCACATCGAAATTGGCCGTTGCGATAGCGGAAACCGATCTGCCAGTCGCGCTCGGTGGCGTGGCCCGACGTAACGAACAAATCCGCCTGATACGTATTGAGCGTATCGACCAGGGCGGCCGTCTTCACAGCACCGTCCGCGTGTGACGCCAGGCACAGCAGCGTTAGCAGGATGGTCGTCGGCCGATAGACCGTGTGTCTCATTGGTCCAATCCTCGTGAGGTTGTTTCGCAGGGTATCGTCACTTACCGGTCGATTGCAGCAGATTCCTCCGGCCGCGACACCCACCCGGGCACGCGTGGCTCAGCCGCCCTGGAATTCAGGAGACTCGACTCCTGAGTTGACGGTGAAGCAGAAGGTCGAACCATGGCCCAAGCCGTCCGACTCGACCCAGATGCGTCCGCCGTGGATTTCTATGATTCGCCTGGCCAACGCCAGCCCGATTCCGGTGCCGTCGATGCTCTGATCCAGTTGATCGAACAGTCCGAAGATTCTTTCACCGTAGCGGGGATCGATCCCGATCCCGTTGTCGCGAACGTAGCAGACGGTTTCGTTGCCGTCGCGGCGCGAACCGATTTCGATCCGTGGCCTGGGCTGATCGCCCATGTACTTCACGGCGTTGTCGATCAGGTTTTGCAGCACTTCCAAGAGACGACGGCGGTCTGCGAAGAC
>JABMRB010001071.1 GCA_013202865.1 Candidatus Nealsoniibacteriota bacterium
AACTTCGGCAAGGCGGCGGCGCTCAGTGCCGGTTTTGCCCGGGCACGGGGCGATCTGGTGATGACCCTCGACGCCGACTTGCAGGACGACCCGCACGAGATCCCCAGCTTCCTGGCCCAAATGGAAAACGGCGTCGATGTGGTCAGCGGCTGGAAAAAGGTGCGGCACGACCCGTGGCACAAAGTTTATCCGTCGCGGGTGTTCAACTGGATGGTGAGCAAGTTGACCGGCGTGGAGTTGCACGATCACAACTGCGGGATGAAGTGTTACCGCCGGGAGATCTTCGACGAGATCCGTCTCTACGGCGAGTTGCACCGGTTCGTGCCCGTGCTGGCCGCCGCCCGGGGGTATCGCGTCGGCGAGGTCGTCATCCAACACCGGGCCCGCAAGTTCGGCCGGTCGAAGTACGGTCTGACCCGGTTCGTTAAGGGGTTCCTGGACCTGTTGACGGTCAAGTTTCTCACCGGCTTCGGCCAACGGCCGCAACACGCGTTGGGCACACTGGGGCTGGGTTCGTTCTTCCTCGGGCTGGCCGGTCTGCTCTACCTGGCGGCGATCTGGGTGATTTCCCGGCTCGTGCCCGGCATGGATCCCATTCACCTCGTTGAGCATTTCCCGGCCGTGATCTACTCGGTGACCTTGCTGTTGTTGGGGGCGCAATTCATGTCGATCGGGTTCATGGCCGAGTTGGTGATCGCTTACCACGACCCGGACGTCAAGGCGTATTCGATCGCCGAGCAGACCCCGCCCGCTTCGACAACGCCCACTTCGACGGACCCCACCGCGCAAAAAACGGACGCCCCCCAACCATGACCGAGCAACACGACGACCCCCGAGCCGGACTGCGACGTAACGTCTACACCCTGCTGATCGTGCTGGGCACCGGCGTGATGCTGGGCCGCATTCTGGCGGTTGACGCGGTGGACCAGATCGGCCTGGAGGAATACCGCATCCGCCTGAATCTCGCGGAGAAGGAGGCCAATTACATCGCCGACGGTATTCAGGGGGCAGACCTCAAGTGGAAAATGGAGCGGCAGGAGAAACGGCTGCAACGGGAGATGGCCCTGCGGCGGCCGTTCCTCAGTGCCAACGACCGCAGCCGGTGGTGTACGGTTCGGGCATTGGTCGATCCGGAGATGCGCGTCGACGGCCACCCTTACGCGATCGACCGTGTCATCGAGCAGCGGACCTGGGACACGATCGACATGGTCAAGCACGATGACGAGGGCCGCGGCGGCATGGGCCCCCGCGAGGGCCACCTCTATTCGAGCAAGCCGCCGTTGTATCCCACCATGTTGGCCGGCGAGTATTGGCTGATCAACTGGGCGACCGGCATGACGCTGGACGAGGACCCTCACGTCGTCGCGAGGATCATGCTCGTCTCCGTCAACCTGATTCCGTTGATCGTCTGCTTTCTGTTGCTGGCGAAGCTGGTCGAGCGGTTCGGCACGAGCGACTGGGGGCGGATCTTCGTGATGGGAGCGGCCGTCTTCGGTACGTTTCTGACGACCTTCGCCGTGACGATCAACAACCACCTGCCGGCCGCCGTCAGCGTGATGATCGCCGTCTATGCGGCCGTACGGATCTGCTTCGACGGAGACCGCCGCTGGCGATACTTCATCCTGGCCGGGCTGTTCGGTGCGTTTGCCGCGGCCAACGAACTGCCGGCCTTATCGTTTCTGGGGCTGCTCTCGCTGGTGCTGTTGTTGAAGTCGCCGTTGCGGACGATCTTCGTCTACGTGCCGGCGGTAATGATCGTAGCGGCCGGGTTCTTTTCCACCAACTGGGTCGCCCACGGCGATTTCAAACCGCCCTACTTGCACCGCAATGACGCAGATCCCAACGACATCAATGAAGACGCCCCCAACGACAACTGGTACGACTACAAGTACGTCTGCAACGGCAAGGAGATCGAGAGCTACTGGAACAACCCGACGAAGCTCGACCGCGGCGAGCCCTCCTGGGGCATCTACGCCGCGCACGTCTTGGTCGGCCATCACGGCATCTTCTCGCTCACGCCGGTGTGGCTGCTGAGCCTGGCCGGCGGGCTGATCTGGCTGGGCCGCGGTGCGGATTCGCGGTTGCGGTACCTGACGTTGTTGATTGGCGTCATCTCGGCGGTCGTGTTGGCGTTCTACTTACTGCGTCCGGAACACCATCGCAACTACGGCGGCGTGACCAGCGGGCTGCGCTGGATGTTCTGGCTGGCCCCGCTATGGCTATTGACGATGTTGCCGGCCGCCGACGCGATGGCCCGCCGTTGTTGGACCCGACTGGTGGCCGCCGGGTTGTTGATCCTCTCCGTACTGGCAGCCAGCTATCCGACCTGGAGCCCGTGGACCAGCCCCTGGATTGAGCAATACTGGGGTTGGTGACCAGCGAGCCGCCGGGTTTACCCCGGCGCTCTGCCGGCGCGGGGACAAGCCCCGCGGCTCGCCGCGGTAAGCTAAGGCGCGACCGGCGGTCGCGCCTTTGTGTGGGGAGAGCGTCACATCTCGCCGACCAATTGATCGAACTCTTCGATCGGCATTGCGGCGGTGGTGAAAAAGGAGATGTCGGTCAGCCGTTTCAACGCTACCGACGCCTTCATCGCCTCGCCCATGTTGGGTAACTCGGCGATGATCACCACGTCGTACTCACCCATCAAGGCGTAGATCCCCTTGACGTGGCCGCCGACCTCCTCGATCACACTATGGACCCGTCTGGTTCGCTCAACACTGACGCTCTTGATCGACTCGGACGAGTACCGCCCGAAAATGAAGAAAGTCGCCATTGCCGCGTCCTCCATCTCCCCACAGAAAGTGCCCCAACCATCCCCACAGCTAGTCAATTATAGCTCGATCGTCAACCCCCCGTTCTCAATCCCCAATCCCAAATCCCCAATCTGAAATCTGAAATCCTCAACCCCCCACCTCCTCGTTGGCCGACCACGGGTTCACCCAATCGCCCCAATGGTCCAGGTAGAGGCGATAGGCGGTGATCTGCTCGGCCCGTTCTTCGAGCCATTGTTTCGTCTGGGCAATGATCTGCTGCTCGGTCTCCAGCGGCAACTGCCCGAGCAATACGCGGGTCCGCAGGAAGACGAAATAGGTGTCCAGCACGTCGCAGCGGCAGTAGTCGTTGATCTCGGCCAGTCGGTTCTGGTCGAACATGTCCTGGACCATGTCGCCCTGGACGTCCATCTTTCCCGGCTTTCCCAGCAGCGTGGCCGCCAGATTCAGCCCACCGGTCAACCGGGTCGAGCCGAAATTGGTCATCAGTTCGCAGAGGTCGATATGGGCCTTCGTATTGAAACGGTATCGGGGCTGTTCGAACGACTTGCCCTCGCGGAACCAGCCCGGCACTTGCAGGCCGTAGCGAAACGCGGCCAACTCCAGCAACGGCAGGTCGAACCCCCGGCCGTTGAACGTGACCAGCGTGGGCCGGCGATATTTCTCCCAGCCTCGCCAGAAATACTCGGTAATCACGTGTGGGCGGAACTGCGGTTCGTCGAGCACGACCACGTCTTGCAGCCGGAAATCGCCACCCACCTTGCCGGCGGCCACCGAGACGGGCAGTTGGAACGTGTACGGAATGAAGTCGCTGCCGTGCTTCTCCATCAACTCGGCCCGATAGCGGCGCAAGGCCTCGGCCGGTTCGAGCGACTCGCCCGCGTAACGCAGCTTGGCCACCAACTCCGCATCGGCCACGCTTTCAACGTCGAATACCAGGTAGCGAACGGGGGCAGGCATGGGAGGCTCCGGATTTGGGATTTGGGATTTGGGATTGGGATTTGGGGCTGGGGATTGGTTGTACGG
>JABMRB010001072.1 GCA_013202865.1 Candidatus Nealsoniibacteriota bacterium
CCTTCCGCGAGAAGCAGATCCCGCTGGACAGCGTCTGCTATCTGGGCACAGGGTTTTGCCCGAGTGGCTGGAACAAGAGTCAGCCCTCATTCGAGTTCAATCCCGGAGTGTTCAAGAGGGACCCCAAAGAAGTGCTTGCCGATATGCACGACCGCAACGTGAGGGTCATGATGCATATGATCCCTTGGGACCGGGACGGTCTGGCAACGATCCAAGGAACCGTTCCGCCCAAGCCCGGTGAGCTGCTCGATAACACCCACATTCAAAACTACTGGAATGAGCACAATGCCCTGGTGGATACCGGGGTTGATGCATGGTGGCCGGATGAAGGGGACTGGTTCAATTTTCATGAGCGAATGAAACGGCACGAACTCTACTACACCGGGCCACTCTCGAAGCAGCCGAACGTACGACCCTGGAGCCTGCATCGCAACGGCTATCTCGGCGTCGCGCGTTGGGGCGGCTGGATGTGGCCGGGCGATCCGCTCACGACGTGGCGGACGCTTGAGACGCATATTGCTATTGGCATCAACCACTCGTTGAGCGTGTCGCCGTTCTGGAACTCCGACATTGGTGCGTTCTATACGACGGATGAATATTCGGCCGAACTGTATGTGCGTTGGGTGCAGTTTGCCGCGTTCAACTCGCTGATGCGGTCTCATGGCCGAGGGTGGGAGAATCGTCTTCCTTGGGCATGGGGCCAAAGCGAACCCGGCACAGGCGAAGGGAGTTACACCCCACCGGCGTCGGAAATGAACAACCCCACCGTCGAACCTATCGCCAAGAAGTATATCGAGCTGCGCTACCAACTGCTGTCCTATAACTACACGTTGACCTGGGAAGCCCGCGAAACCGGTATGCCGATGATGCGGTCGATGTGGCTGCACTACCCGAAGGACAGGAAAGCCAGTGCGATCCGGGATCAGTATCTCTGGGGTCGCGACATGCTGATCGCCCCGGTCCATGAAAAGGGCGCGACATCCAGAGAAGTCTATCTTCCGGAAGGCACCTGGTATGACTGGTGGACAGGGAAGGCCGTTGAGGGTGGAAAGACCATCACCCGCCAGGTGGACCTTTCCTGCATGCCGATCTACGTCCGCGCGGGGGCGATCATCCCGTTCGACCCTATCCGTCAATACACGAGTCAAAAGGTAGATAAACCGACGACGCTCAAGATCTACCAAGGTGCCGATGGGCAATTCACCTTGTATGACGATGACGGCGTGAGCCTCGATTACCTGAAGGGCGATTCGGTCCAAACGCTGATCAAGTGGGACGATGCCGCCAAACGCTTGACCATTGAGCCACAAGCAAAGGGAAGCCCCAAGCGGACGTTCAAGATCGAACTCATACCGGACGGTGTGACCAAAGAGATTCGGTACATAGGTCAACGCGTCGAGCTGGAATTTTGACGAGACAAGGAAACTAAAGTATGTTCATTCGACAACACTTAGGAATCGTCACCGTCAGTCTGGCGTTGTGCTTCGCCGTAACCATCCTGTCCAGCGCGATGGCACAATGATGATCAAACCTAAGACACCTGCGGCTTTCCTCGGAGCTACGCTGCTGATGGCCAGCTTACCCCGCCGAAACTTTGTAGGCGTTTAATCACAGAAACCGAAATGCAAGAAGTACGGACAAGAAACGGGGACAGGTCCAGTTTTGACAAGGCCGACCGCAAACAACTGGACCTGTCCCCGTTTCTTCCCCAATCTAAGTCACCATACATGGGGCTGGTGGGGTCAGAGCATTGTCTTGCGTCTGTGGAATGGGGGGGTATAATCAGCCGGTCGACTATAATTACATGCCCCCAGACAATAGAAGGAGCCCGGAACAATGAACCTTAAACGCTTGTTTATCTTGAGTGTAGTACTTACCGCAATGTTCACTTTCTCACCTTCCGACGCCGCAGACCGCACGAAGTCGAAAGGCAAGAGGGTCTTCTTTACCGGGCACAGCTTCTTCATTGCAGGGGGCTATATGGCAAAGAAGGTTGACCTGATTGCCAAGGCGGCGGGGAAAGAAAAGCACGAGCTTGTCGGTTGGCGCTACAGCGGCGGCCGAAGCGGTGCCGTAGATAAATGGTGGGCCAAAGGGGCGGATGAGGAGCCACGGAAATCCGTGGCCGCGGGGAAAGTTGATATTTTGACAGTGTGCACCTACTGGATAAAGAAGGGATCCGAACAGGAGCGATGCGTCCGGAATTTTGTGAAACTGATGCAGGAGAGCAACCCGGACGGGTTGGTCTACCTCATTACGACCAAGATCCCGTCCGACGGCAAGTACAAGGGAGGCTGGGATGCTCGCACAAAGGCTGAACTCGCCAAGCTCTCCGGCTGGATTGACGAGACCCACCGATATGCGAACCACCACGGCGCCCTGGTGGATGAGATCAACAAGGCCTACGGCAAGACGGTGATCAAGGCAGTGCCTCTCTACTATGGGCAGGCACTGATGCGGGCGCAGATCATAGACGGCAAGGTGGAGGGCGTTAAGAAGCAGTCGGAGCTTTACAGTGATGCCATGGGCCACGTTTCGGAGTTGGGACAAAGACTAAACGCCTACACGGTGTTCGCAGCCATCTACGGAGAGTCGCCTGTCGGCCTGCATGTTCCGAAATGGGAGAAGTCTGGCGACACTGTGCTACGCGCTCAGGGTCTGTCCTTGCAGAAAGCGGCATGGGCGGCCGTGCAGGCCGTGCCCGTGACCAGAACGCGACGCAATAGATCAATCGAAAAACGAGCAGAAAGTAACCCATCGCAATCTGCTGAAAAAGGAAATAACGATGACGAAACTCATGACGGTATTTTTAGCAACTTTGATAATCGGATTGCCCTGGGCGGCTGCCGCGGACAAATTCGAAGGTGCACCGCTATATGCTCAAGACAAGAGGCCCAACGTGCTCTTCATCGCCATTGACGACTTGCGACCTGAGCTGGGCTGTTACGGAAGCACACATATTCAATCACCCCACATCGACACGTTTGCAAAGCAAGGGATTGTGTTTGAAAGGGCGTACTGTCAAGTGCCTGTCTGCGGACCATCGCGCGCGTCACTGCTGACCGGTATTCGTCCCGACAATCGAACCTGCAATATCTGGGACGCGGACAAATACGCGCCGAATGCCGTAACCTTGCCGCAAGCGTTCCGCGAAGCGGGATACCATACGATTTCCAATAGCAAGATATTTCACGGACCGGAACAGGCGGCCAAACGGAGCTGGTCGGAAACTCCGACAGGTCACGACAACCATGCGGATTTCTTTGACCCGGACAGCAAGAACTTCGTCAACAACCCCGAGCACGGCCCCTTTTTTGAAGCCCCTGACGTACCGGACGAGAAGTATGTTGACGGTCAAACTTGCGCAAAGAGCCTGAAAGATCTAAGGCGTTTGGCAAAGATGGACAAACCGTTCTTCCTCGGTGTTGGTTTCATCCGGCCTCACCTGCCATTCTATGCCCCCAAGAAATACTGGGATATGTATAGTAGGGAGGATATCGCGATTGCAGAAAACCGATTCAAGCCGAAGAACGCACCGGATGCTCTGAGAGGGTCCAGAGAAGTGCACAGTTATCACGATCGAAACATCAAGTACAACTCGCTGGAATTCCACACCACAGCTCGGCACGGCTACTATGCCTGTGTCAGTTATGTGGATGCGCTCGTTGGGAAGATTCTGGCAACCCTCGACGAACTGAAGCTTCGCGACAACACCATCGTCGTGATATGGGGCGATCACGGATGGCACCTTGGCGAGCACAACATGTGGGCCAAGACCAATCTGCTTCACAATGCCACGCGCGTACCGCTGATCATCAGCGCGCCCGGATTCCGAAAAGAGATCCGGACCAACGGCATCGTTGAACTCGTGGATATCTATCCGACCTTATGCGAGTTGGCAGGCATAAAGCTGCCAGAACACTTAGAGGGAACAAGCATGGTGCCGCTAATGAATGACCCGAAACGGCAATGGAAGAAAGCCGCGTTCACCCGCTACGGCAACGGACATTCGGTAACGGCCAGTGAGTTCACCTACACTGAATACGGCGATAACGCACAGCGGATGCTATATGACCGCAAGAAGGACCCATCTGAAAATGAGAATGTCGCAGAAGCCGAGGAGTACAAAGAAACAGTCAACCAACTGAGCAAACTCCTTTCAGACGGACGGGAACAGGCACAGCCATGAACACCGACCAAGAGATGGACAAATTCAAGTGGTCACGCGACAGGGGATACACATCACTCTTAGAACAGGAAACCAGAGTATGTTCATTCGACAACACGTGGGAACCATCGCCGTCAGCATGGCGTTGTGCTTCGCCGTAACCATCCTGTCGAACGCGACGGCACACTGCGCCGAGCAGGAAGCGGAACTGGCGATTTCGGAATTGGCGTCATCAGAACTTACCTGCGAGTACGCGACCAACCCGCTGGGCGTCGATACGCCCGAACCTCGCTTCGGCTGGCTGCTTACGTACGACAAGCGGTCCCAATTGCAGTCGGCGTATCGCGTCCTGGTTGCCACGAGCGAGAAACAACTCCAGGCAAATGTCGGCAACAAATGGGATAGCGGCAAGGTCAATTCCGACCGCTCGGTGAACGTCGAATACCGAGGAAAAGCACTCTCAAGCGATGAGCAGTGCTATTGGAAGGTTCGTGTCTGGGACAAGCAGGGGCAGCCTTCAACGTGGAGCCAGCCGGGTAGCTTCGAGATGGGGCTCATGGAACAAAGTGACTGGAAGGGCCAATGGATTGGGGTCGCGCCCCCCAGCCCGCCTGCCGAGCATCTGGATGCTGAAAAGCCGGGCCGGCGCAATGTCGCACTGTATGCAAAACCGTCAACATCCTTTGTGTCGGGGCATGAGACGCTTGACGCAGTCAATGACGGTTTCAAACCGGCCAAGTCCGACGACAAACGCTACGGTGCCTACGGCAATTGGCCTCAGAAAGGGGCCCAATGGGTTCAATACGAATGGTCCAAACCGGTCCACGTCGACAGTATCGATGTGTACTGGTTCGACGATAAAGGCGGCGTGCGGTTGCCCAAGGCGGTGCGAGTTCTGTACTGGGACGGAAAGGCTTTCACGCCGGTCAAGAATCCGGTCGGCCTGGGCGTTGAAGGCGATAAGTACAACAC
>JABMRB010001073.1 GCA_013202865.1 Candidatus Nealsoniibacteriota bacterium
ATAGCTCATAGCTCATAGCTGACACCCGAGAACTGACTCGGGAAGTCATTCCGGGACGAGTTCTTAGGGGCCGTCAAGAGAGAAGACCGTAGGACGGATTGTTAATCCGTTCTCTTAGACGGATTGAAAATCCGTCCTACAGCAAGTATTCAGGTGTCCGCATGACCCCGACCTCAATCGTAGCCTATCTCGCCCTGTTTGCCGCGGTCGGCTTCGTGTTCCTCTTTGTGGCATTGCTGCTGGGGAGGTTCTTGCGGGCCAATACGCCGAGCGACGAGAAGCTCGAGCCCTACGAATGCGGTGAGCCGCCGGTCGGCTCGGCCTTCGTGCAGTTCGATCTCCGCTTCTACGTCGTGGCGCTGGTGTTCATCATCTTCGAGGTGGAAGTGGCGTTCTTCTTTCCTTGGGCCACGGTGATGGGCAAGTCGGTGCAGTTGAAGGGGGCGGCAGCGACCTGGCTAGCCATTGAGAACCAGCCGGCGCCATCGAGCGATGCGGCCAAGGAGGAAAGGGAGAAGGAAAAGCAAGAGGCAAAAAAGAAGGCAGAGAAGACGCTCGCGGAACTGGTGGGAGCACGCGAAGCCCAAGTGCATGACGCGGAAGCCGACGCGGAAACCGCCGGGCAGGCCTTCAAGTCGACCAAGGAAAGGGCCGACAGCCTGGCCCTGGCGTCGATGGCCGACATGGGTGTCTTTTTCGGGGTGTTGCTGGTCGGGTTCGCCTACGTTTGGTGGCGCGGTGATTTGAATTGGGTCCGCGCGGTCGGGCGACCGGCCGGCGGCGGAGAAATATAGACGATGAACTTCCCAGATATCCTCGAACGACTCCGGCAGGACTGCGGCCGATGGATTACCGGCAGCAACGCCGAAGCGCTGGATCCGTGGATCGAGGTCGACGCGGAAGGTCTGCCGGAAGTGGCTCTGTTGTTGCGAGACGACCCGGCCCTGCAAATGAAAATGTTGCTCTGCATCACGGGCGTGGACTACTTCGAGCCGGATGCGAAGAAGGCGGCCAAGGTCGAGTGGCAGCCGCACGTCGAAGTGATCTACCACCTGTCGAGCCTCACGCAACGTCATCGGCTCGTGTTGAAGGTTATCTTGCCGCGGTGGAAGGACGACGTCGAAGGCCAATTGCCCGAGGTGCCCAGCGTCAGCGGCGTATGGAGCACGGCCGACTGGCACGAGCGCGAGGTGTTCGACCTGAGCGGCATCCACTTCACCGACCACCCGGACCTGCGGCGGCTGCTCTGCCCGGAAGACTGGCAAGGCCACCCGTTGCGCAAAGACTACAAAATACCGCCCGAGTATCACGGGATGCCAACGAGCTGAGCGTTTTGCCGCCCAAACCGGTAGACGCCCAAACCGATAAATATGGAACCGATAAACACAAAGCTGAAAGACGCCGAGGCGGTCGAATTCGACGTCGCCACCGACGAGATGTTGTTGAACATGGGCCCGCAGCACCCCAGCACGCACGGCGTGTTGCGGCTCGTGTTGCGGACCGACGGCGAGTTGGTCAACGACGTAATCCCGCAGATCGGCTACCTGCACCGTTGCGTCGAGAAGATCGGCGAGAAGATGACGGTCCGCCAGTTCACCCCCTACACGGACCGGCTCGACTACCTGGCCGCGATGAACATGGACCTCGGCTGGGCGCTGGCGGTAGAGAAACTGCTGGACCTGGAGGTGCCCGAGAAGGCCCGCCACTTGCGCGTGTTGATGTGCGAGTTGAACCGGATCGCCAGTCACCTGGTGGCCGCCTGTTGCTGCGGGCTGGACCTGGGCAGTTTTACGCCGTTTCTGTGGTGCTTTCGCGAACGGGAACGGATCGTCGATCTGTTCGAGGCGGTTTGCGGAGCCCGGCTAACGTACAACTACATCACCGTCGGCGGCGTGTCGGCCGATCTGCCCGACGGCTGGCTTCAGAAGTGCGAAGCAGCGATCGAAGCCTTCCTGCCGTCCGTCGGCGACTTGCACGCGGTGATGACCAGCAACGCGATCTTTGTCCGCCGCATGGCCAACGTGGGAGTGATGTCGGCCGAGATGGCCGTCGACTTCGGCTGCACCGGCCCCGTGCTTCGCGGCAGCGGCGTCGACTGGGACCTGCGACGCGACGGCGAACCCCGCTACACGCAGCTCTACGAAGGCTACGACTTCGACGTGGTCGTCGAGAAGGACGGCCGCTATCCGCTGCGTCGCGACGACCCGGCCGTGCCCTCCTCGGCCGTGCTGGGCGACAGTTGGCATCGCTACTA
>JABMRB010001074.1 GCA_013202865.1 Candidatus Nealsoniibacteriota bacterium
CGTCGCCGGGAGCAGCGTCGTCGCCGGGGGCAGCGTCGTCGCCGGGGGCAGCGTCGTCGCCGGGAGCAGCGTCGTCACCGGGAGGCGACTCGCTGTCTTCGCCGTCGTCAGCAGGTGCCGCGTCAGCCTGGGCTAACAGGAACGGGAAACCGTCGGCCTGCGCGAGCACCGTATCGGGCGGCAAGTCGTTGCGGGTTTGGTCCGAATCATCCGGCTTTGGCGGGGATTTCGGCGGTGTCACCTCCGGCGGCGCCGAATCTTCGGTAGTCGCTACGATCGGCTGCAAGTCCCGAACCTCCAGCGACGCCAGCTTGCCGGGGAACGCCTTTTGGATGTATTCTTCCACCACGTAGATGGCCGTGAGAGGAGTGCCATCTGCCGTTTGCTTCACCCTCATCTTCTTCTTATCCGGGTCGCTTTCATCGAGGACGAGGATGTCCGGTTGCGACGTGTCGATCCTGATGCGTATTCCTCGCGTTTCGCCCTGGATCTGCACGTCGCTGACGGCCAGATCGGCCAGACCTTCGATCGGCTCGGCCAATCCCTCGATCTCTCGATTCTGTCGCAATGCCCTGCGGACCTGGGCGATATCTTGAGGGTCGTCGAAGAGTACCTCCACGGAGACGCCGCCGGTGAAGTCGATATCCAACATTCCCGGCCCCTTCACGCCGCGGAAGACCACGGCAGTCAGACCGACCAGGATCACCACCATCGAAATCGTGGCCGCCAGCCGCCGCCCGCTGAGGAAGTCGATCTTCGTGGCGCCCAGGATTCGCATCATGCTCAGCTTGGTGATCCAACGCCGCTTCTCGGCAATGTCGAACACCACCCGCGAACAGAAGATCGCCGTGTACATACTCAATACCACGCCTAAGAAGAGCGTGATCGCAAAACCCTTCACCTGATCGGTGCCGATGATGTAGAGCACGACGGCAGTGATCAGCGTGGTCAGGTTGGCGTCGACGATCGTGGTCGTAGCCTTGGAGAAACCGTTGCGGATCGCCATCCGCAATGCAGCGCCGCGGTTGATTTCCTCTCGGATCCGTTCAAAAACCAGCACGTTGGCGTCCACCGCCATACCGACGGTCAGCACCAGTCCTGCAAGGCCCGGCAGCGTGAAGGCCGCGTTGACGCCCATCATGACCCCCAGGATCAAGACCAGGTTTGCCAACAAGGCCCCGCAAGCGATAATGCCTGCAAAGCGGTAGTAGAACAACATGAACAACAGCACCAGGGTCATCGACACGCCGATCGCCATGCCGCCCCGGTTGATCGTATCCTGGCCGAGGGTCGGCCCGGTCTTCAACTCGCTCATCGGCTGCGGGTTCAGACTGGTCGGCAAGGCACCCGCGTTGAGCACCTCGATCAGGTCGTCCCGCTCCTTCTCGCCGAACCCGCCGGAAATCTGACCGTTGCCGGCAATCCTGTCCCGCAGCGTGGGGGCGGAATAGAGTTCGTCGTCGAGCATCACTCCCAGTTTCCACTCAAGTCCCCGATCCGTATCGGGAGCGTGGTCTCCGGTCAGTTCGGAACACAGTTCCGCACCCTCCGAATTGAGCCGGAAGCTGACGCTGCGCTCGCCGGTCCTCTGATCGAAGTCCGCTCGGGCGCTGTCGAGGTATTCGCCCGTCACGTTCCGCTCGTCTTTCGGGTCCAGCTCGTCTTTCCAGACCAGCACCTTTTTGACGCGTCCGCCCTTCCCAACGAATTCTCGGATAACATTGTGGGTCGGGTCGTTCTCGAGCAAGCCGCGCACCCTCTTCCGGTCGCGGGACGATTTGCCCCCCTTCACCGGGACCCAGCGTCCGATGGTGTCTCCGTCTTCATTGAAGACCCAGCCGTTGCGGTCGATGATCTTGTTATCGAGGGTCCCGGTGGTGGCCCGCTCGATCAATCTCTTGTGGTCCGGGTCCAGCTTGTTGGCCAGGATGCGAAACTCCAGCGACCCTAAACGCGTGACGCGTTTCTTAATCTCCTGGATCTTGTCCTCGCTGGCAGTGGGAATGATGATCTCGATCTGCTCGGCGCCGTAGGGCCGGACGGTCACTTCATCCAGCCCGCTCGGATTCACCCGGCGAGTGATCGCGCCGATCAACTTGTCCATGTCGAAGTCGTCTCTCTTCCGGTCCTGATCGACCTCGTAGACCATAATCACGCCGCCGCTCAGATCGATTCCCAACTGGGGAGGCCACTTGAAGGAGAGGACCACGATGCCACAGGCCAGCGTGCAGAGGATCAAGCCGATCTTCCAGCCGTGATCCGGCATCCGCAGCGCCGTGCCCGCCCGGCCGCCGATCACGAAGGGCACCGTCAACAGACTCACGACGATCAGCAGAACGGCCCACCAGGGCAGCATCCACGGAAGCGTGTGGAACTTCCCCAGTTCCTCCGACCATGTGGTGCCACTCGGCCCGGTCGTTTCGACTCTATAGAGGTAGTCGGTATCCGGCTCGAGCCCGTCAAGCAGGACCGTATAATCCCCCGTGTCACTCTTCTTCTTCGCCCGCCCCCTCTCGTACACTTCCATGTCGAGCTTTGCGTGGTGCTGCCAGTCTTCCTTCGCCTTCTTGCCGTCGATCGTCCCGTAGTAGACGATCACCTCGATCTTTTCCTTGTCCCCGACGTGCGGTACTGCCAACCCGACTTGAGCGTAGTTGTCGGATACGCCGAGAACCTCTCCCTGGTCCACCAGCGCCCTGTCCTCTTCGATCTGAGCGACGGCCGAACCCGGCGCCTGCCAAAGCACCGTAGCGAGCGCTGCAATCAGTAGCGGCGCGGTGAAGCGTTTGAAGTTTCTGAGGTAACTTGTCAACATGCTTGTTTGCTCCTTGGCAGGACGTCTCCCGACGGGAATCCGGCCGATTCTGGGCTTACTTCGACGACGATTTCTCGCCCGATGTCTCATCGTTCAACACCTGGGCAATCGAGTTGAGTGTCATACATATCTTCGCGCCGGTCGCTTCATCCACGCGGATGGTTACTTCGTTCTTTTCCTCGCGAACGTTGGTCACCACACCGTAAATGCCGCCGATCGTTAGCACGCGTTCGTTCCTCTTGATCTTGGTCTGTAAGTTCTGGCGATCACGCTTCTGCGGCCGCACAATCAGCCACTGATAGAGGAAGAAGATCATCACGAACATCGGCAGCAGAGTTATAAGAATATTCATCGGACCCTGCGGTTGCGCTGCCGCAAACAACTGCAAACTGTTGAGTAAGGTAAGATCCACGGTTGTCCTCAGTTCTCCGGGCGACGGGCCTTTGGGCCGACGACGCCGACATCAAAAAATGGAAACGCGGCAGGGACTCCTCTTGCCCGGGCACAACAGGGGGGCGGCGACTAGCCCGAAGGAGCTTCTTTCGGGGTCGAAACACCAGATCCACCCGACACCCTGAGCAATATGGCCCTACTGCCGCAGCATCGTAGCCCAGTATAATAAACGGTTCCCAGCCGCCCGACAAGGCGTCTCGCCGCACCCCCAACAATTCAACCCCCCCGAACGCAGTCGGAGGGCGTTTTTATCCACTCCCCACTCCCCACTCCCCACTATCCACTATCCACTACCCAC
>JABMRB010001075.1 GCA_013202865.1 Candidatus Nealsoniibacteriota bacterium
ATCCTAAACTGCGCAACCTGACGCGATGCGGAGGTTGCAACCAAATCAGTTCGTCATTCGTCATTCGTGCTTCGTCATTTCCCTCGCCATTTCCCCCAACCGGAGCATTCGACATAACCAGAACCGATAGTTTTCGGGCATTCGCAAGAAAAAACAGCGATTCTGTCTCGCGATCTCAATTCGCGTAACGTCTTTCTCACCAACTACTTGTGTTCATTCTCGCCAAGCAAATGACGCTTGATACCGGAAAAATCTCGCCGACGGATTTGCCTTCCGGCCAATAGCGGCAATGCTTTTCATGGCGTGCGTTTGCCGAAGATAGCTACGGCCGCCGCGGTAACCAACCCGCGAGCCCGCGGATGATGTCCCCCCCCTGGCCAATCGGCAACGTACGCCTCATTCTCTATTTCACCCACGCCGTGAGATTGGAAAGGAGTCTTGCTATGCGAAGGATTTGCTGGGGTACAGCTCTGCTGTCCGTTTTCGTGATTGCCCTGCCGGCCACCGCTGCCGGTCCCGGTTGTGCATGCAGTCAAGGGGGCAAAACGGGGTCCTGCCAGGGGTTGTCGGCGCCGGCCTGTGCCGCGCCCTGTTACAGTATGTCGCCCGGCTGCTGCCGGTCGGCACCCTCCTGCTGCGACAACGCATGGGACGGGTATTGTCAGGAGGTGGCCCGATGGCGGGCCCTCTGGGGCCGGATCGGAACCGGTGCGGCGATCGGTTACGGGCAGGACGTCTATATGCCATATCCGACCGTGGAGGCTACTGAACAGCTTGTCCCCGTACCCGAACCGGCCACGCCCGCCCAACCGGTCATCCCGCCCGTGCCTGATCCGTTACCTCCGGACCCGGAGGCATCAGCGACATCGCTGCGGATCCGCTGAGATTGGTAAGAACCGGGACAAAAGAAAGAATCGGCTCCAGAAGCGAGGCTTCCGGAGCCGATCTTATTTTGCATAGACTTACCGGGAGGGCGGGACATACGTTGTCCCGTTTCAGGATAAAGATCATGGTAGGACGACGGATCGTCTTACCATGATCTTTTTGTGCGCGCCGCCGGGGCGATCCGTCGATCGCAGCCCGTCGACTGGTTGTTCTGTCGCTAGCTGGCCCTCTTCAGTTCAGCCAACAGCTTCTTAGCCTCGTCTCGCTTGGAGAACGGCTTCGTACTCTTGACGGCAGACTCCAGCAGTTGAATCGCTCCTGCCTTGGCGTTTTCGGTGTTGCTTTCGGCCATGACATGGGCAATGTAGTAGGCGGTGTCGGCCGACATATTTCCGGCGGAAGCGACTTGGTTCAAAACCTTTCCCGCGTCCTGAAGCCTGGTGTTCTTGTAGAGGACCCAACCGTAGGTCGACAGCGCCTCAGCAGATTTCGGATAGCGACGGGCGTTTTCATCGGCCAGTTGTAGGGCACGTTGCCTCTTGGACGAGTCATCCTGCTCGCAAAGCGCCAAGGCCAGATTGTTCTTGGCCGGGAAGTGGTCAAACTTCATAATGTGGGCCTTCTCGAACCAGCGTTCCGCCGACGCGAAGTCCTTCTTGAACAACGCAACAACGCCTCGGAAGACGATCGCATCGATCGATTCCGGGTCGATTATCATCGCCTCGGCGGCGTGTTTCTCCGCCGCGTCGAGATGCACCGGATTGATCTTCATTTCCAACTCGCTGGTCTGCCAGTACCACTGGGCGGCAGCCAACCGGGCTCGCAAGTCCTTGGGATACGCCGTCAATGAATAGTCGATCCACTTCTTGGCGTTGTCGAAGTCCGGGGCTTGAGCATAGAAAAGGGCCATCTGGGTCGGCGCCGGAAGCGCCCTCTTAGGGTCGGTCTCGTAGGCTGTCTTGGTCCAGTCGCTGCAGGCTACAGTCTTCGGCTTGGTGCCCTGCTTGAACAGCGCCCGGGCCAGTTGCTGCATGGCGGGGACGTTCTTGTCGTTCAGTTTCAGCAGTTCCAGGAGTTGAGTCTCCGCACCCGTCCAGTCCTCCCGCGCCAAGGCCACCGAAGCCAGGCCACCGAGAACTTTCTGCTGCAACGCCTTCTTGCGGTCGGCGTCTCCCTGGAAACCAGCCATCAACTGGCTCGCCTTGCCGAAGAGCAACTCCGACTCGGTCACGCGACGCTCACTCAGGGCAATGTTGCCGAGGATGACGAACGCCTCCGGATCCGTAGGTGAATCGATCACCGCCTTCTCCAACGACGTGCGTGCAGCCACCGCTGCGCCTGTAGCACCGGCTCGCCTGACCTGATCGAAGAACCCGAACATGATGATCTGCGCGGGCGGCAGTTCCGGGTGCTTCTGGCAGGCTTCTTGGAGCTTGGTCAGCGCGTCGTCGAACCGTCGCTTCCCGAACAACTCCGCGGCCTGAGCGATTTCCGGGAACTTCTTGTCTACCGCCGTGGCCTCCGGTTCGTCGCCCAACGGGCCAACCGCGAGTGGCTCTGCCGCCAGACAGTTTGCCACGATGGCAAGCAGGCAAGCAGCCAACACCGCGATTGCGGCCCTTGAGCGGGGGGATACGAGTGTCATAGTCCGTCCTTTTCTGAATTCACGGGGGGTCAACTCGGCCGACATGGCCGAAACGGGATACACGACTTACGTTCAAATTTAGGTTACGCCCGATATCGATGCGACACAAGGGGCCGACCAAACATGGTCCACGTGCGGAATCGCGGTGGAACGAAACGGTTGGGGGAATTGTCGGGTTCGGGGCTTTATGTATAGCTCCGCAGACCCAGTAGATATGGCCCATCAGTGCAGGTGAATCGCCCGAGTCACCCGAATTCCTCCGCCGAGATCGTCCCCAGAACCGCTATCGCACACTACCGCAGGGGGGGTGCTCACTCGGCCTTTTCTACCTCCGTAGTTTGCATGTCCGCGTCCCGGCTGCTAGCATGACCCCATGGCCATGCAGCGACTGTCGCTGTGGGCACCCGTTTTTCTTCTCCGTGACAAAGGAGGATCTTATGCGTTCAGACTATCTACGAGTCTCGTGCCGGGTTGGTTCGCTTCTGCTGGCGACGGTTCTGATGTGGACGGCCCTGCCTGCATGGGGCCAGCCGGCCGCTGCGGAGCCAGTGGCGCCCGCCGCCCAGAAAGCGGAAAAGTTTCGCGGTCGTCTACCCAGCTACTACCGTCAAGTGGTCGATGAGAAGCAGCGCAACGCAATCTACAAGATCCAAGAGGAGTATGCGTCGAAGATCGCGGACTTGAAGGCCCAACTGGCGGCAATGACGAAGCAGCGCGACGAGAAGATCACCGCCACACTGACCCCGGAACAGCTCGACAAGATCGAGAAACTCAAGACGGAAGCCCAGCAGAAACGCAAGACAGCAACGGAAAAGAAACCGGCGAAGCCCGCGTCCAGTTCCTAAGCAGCATCCTCGTGGTGCAGGGCGACCGTAGCTACAACGTTGCCGCTCGCGGCTTAGCAGCGTCGTGCGCGAAACTGCTAAGCCGCAAGCGGCCAAATCAAGTGAGCGAAACGACGCGGCTGCGACCTTCCTCTTCGATGTTAATCTTGCCCTCCCGCGCAAGCCATCCCAGGCCTTGCATAACCAGGCCTCTGGGCTCTGCGACGGTCTGGGTCAGCTTCGTCACGCTCAGCGGGCCGTTTTCTTCCAGCGCGCTCCAAATTTTCCCGGCCGTGGCACCAATATTCTCAACGCACGCCCCGGATGTTGCCGTTGCCATCGAAATACCTCCTCATCCTCATCAGTGGAAGAGTCAACCTGCGTCAAGTATAGCGGACAATCGGGCGTTTTCAACAGCGCAAGATGTGGGCCCGGTTGGATGGGTCTCAGCCAACCGGGCCCTCAATCCGTGAAAAACCGGCTCTTCCCGAAACGGGTCTATCCGCCGTCCTTGCGACGGCATTGCCTAAGATCCACGGTTTCTGTTCGTAGTACCGCCTTCAGGCGGAAAACGCCTTGCCAGGGTACGCTGAGACGCCTCATATTCCGGCTGAAGCCGGTACTACGAACGACAAATTGCGCCGCCCGGGGCATCTCAGCGCCCATGCATGGAAGATACCACCGCAGGTGACGTGCCAAACTGCGACGGTCTCGCCTGGCGGACATACAAAGATGACGTAACTCGTCTGGACACAAGAGCTTACGACACAACGAACTTTCCCGGGTTGTTCGCCGTCCGCCAAACCGCTTTGTAAGAGTTACAAATCGATCCCGTTGAGCAGACTGGTCGTCATCGCCCGAAAAACCTGCTCGATTCGGCTGAATTCCCGGTCTTCGGCCTGATAGAAGATGGTCAACGTGGTGCGAACGCCCCGCAGACAGCGGATGGCGGCCGTATTGGTCATATCCAGGCAGTAGAAACCCAAATCGTAGCCGACTAATTCATGGCCCACCATCGATTCGCGGGCCTCGTCGGCTTCCATCGCTGGGTATTCGCCGCGCATGACTTCGACGGCAGCTTGGGCTAGCTGGGTGGGATCGGTGGACGTCGGGTGCAGGGACACCGACCAAAAGGCCCCACCTGGGCTGTAGACCGTCACCGACTTGCGGCCTGCCAGGGCGTCATCCTCGTCCAACGTCCAGTTGTCGGGATACAGGAAGGATATCCCCATTTTCTGAAATTCAGCAGGCATTCGCAGCAGCTCTCCTGTGGACTCGGTAGCTACGGTCGCCAGACCGTGGGCAATTGCCCTCGAAAACCACGCTCTGGCGAACGCGGCTACTCGTGGTGTGCATTATACCGGTCATCGCCGACGCCGAGAATCGCCCCAGGCGCAAGAACACGTTTGTAGTTGGATTCGCAAGAATTCAGCCCGTGAGTAACTGTCAAACTGAATTCTTGTGAATCCAGCTACCGCTTTGTCTGCCCAAATCGCTCTGGTGACGCCACGACCGTTTTGCTAACGTATCCTGGGACTCACGCGGAATCGCGAAAACCCTCAAAACGAGTCACCCCACGGGCTCAATTGGTCGAAACAGCATCCATGCGTCACCTATCCTCCTTGCATCTCATTGCCGGCGCGTTGGCGACGGTTCTGGCGACCGGCTGTCAACTCACCGGTGGCAGCGGCCCGGTGTCGAAGTCGCTAGCCACCTGTCGGCAGCTTTCCCAGCAGGGGATTGCCGCGGCCGAGCGTGGCCAGATGGCACGGGCGGAGAAGCTGCTGTCACAGGCCGTGTTGACCTATCCGCTCGATCCCGAGTCCCGACGGAACTATGCCGACGTCCTCTGGCAGCAAGGGACCCCGAAGGAAGCCATCGAGCAAATGAAAGAGGCCGCCCGACTGGCCGACGAGGACGCCACGATCCGCGTCCGGTTGGCCGAGATGTACCTGGCGACCGGCCAGATCGATCTTGCCCGAGCCAACGCCAATCTGGCAATCGACCTGGACCCGAAGCTCCCGACGGCCTGGGCGATCCGAGGCGACCTTGCCCGGACACAAGGAGATCTCGACCGGGCACTGGCCGACTATCATCACGTGCTAGGCTATATCCCGAACGACCGCCGGATCACGCTGGAAATCGCCGAGATATATCGCCATAAGAACCGCCCTGACCGAGCTCTGGCGACGTTGCAAAGCTTGGCCGATTCCTATCCACCCGGCGAGGAGCCCCCACGGGTGTCGCACCTGTTGGGCAACACTCTGGTTGCCTTAGGACGCTACGACGAGGGGATCGAGAATCTCGCCGCGGCGATCAATCGCACGGGACCGACGCCCGAGTTGCTCTGCAGCCTGGGCGAGGCCGAGTTGCTGGCCGGGCGCCCGGCGGCGGCCGCTGCACAGGTACGGCAGGCGTTGGCCTTGAAGCCTCAACACAAGCCAGCCAGGCAACTACTGCAGCGGATCGAATTGGCCAGCCGACCGGTACAGGGCCTCAACTAGAAGGATAGTGGGCAGTGGGCAGTGATGAGAGTACTTGCAGTCTGCTGGTAGCTGCCCATCACCCATCATCCCACCCGGCACAACCGTTGCAAGCGTTTTGCTCTGCGCTGCCGACACAGTTTGCTTGACCGAGAGCCCTGAGCGCAGTAGCCTTGTCGAACGGGTCTTCTCGTGCGGCGAGAGGTCACCCTCGACGGCGAACTGCAAGCTAGGCTTGAACTGAGTGTTCGGCAAACTTCAACAACGTCCACCAAACTACGCGAGAGGAAACCTGACATGTCCCAAGGACTAGAAACCCCGGTGGAACCGTTTGTTGATCGTCGCGGCAATGCCCCCAGCCAAACACTCTCCTGCGAACGCCGGCAGTTTACCAACTCGCACGACGGACTCTCACCCGACGCAGCGGAACTTGCCTCCGCCATCGACGGGTACAAACTGCACCACCGGCGACGGTTTATCACCTACGAAGAAATGCTCTCCGTGATCGTTTCGTTGGGATATCACAAGTAGCTTTCTCCCGGGGGGGCGTGCGGCCTAAAACCCCTTGTTTTATAGGGGTTCTCGCCACTTCCGCCATTTCCAAGAACCCCCGAAAAACCCCCGAAAGACCCCCTTGCGGGTGTCAGTGACACCCGGTGAATCGGCGTCTTGGACATTCTGACGTATCCGACGGCGGGTGTGAGTTGCTTGGGCATGGTCATCCTTTATGGTGAGCCCCGGCAGTCGCCCCGCCGGCCGAAAAAAAGCTATACTTCAGTAGGGACTACTGCGTATTACCTGTTTCTCCACAGATCCTTGGAGTACGTCCCATGCCGGTTATTCTTGAGGTTCCCGTCTGGTTCTGGAGTTTTGCTGTCGTAGGGTTGTGGATGTTCCTGGAGCGATAGCCCGTCGGCGATCAGGTCTCCTGGGTGTCAAAATGAATCCTTGCATAATGCCCCGTCTCCCAAGCACGGCGCGGGCGGGGCCGGGTTCCAATTCAGCCCCCGCCACACGGCAAACGTATTGCTAGGTCATCACGTCAAACGCCCCACACGCCCGCCTGACGCACGCTTCGTCTTCTCGGGTCGAATGTTGCCCACCAGTCTCGCTCGCGTCCCCACCGGGCCCCTGCACGTTGCACACGACCGCCAAGCGGATCCCCGTCGACCACAGGCGCACCACCACCCCGAAACCAACATCGGTTGCTCTGCCCGCAGCGAGACCAGCCACGGACCTGGTGAACGCCAACGGGCGTTCTTGATAGCAGCGTGTTTCCATCCACGTGAAGCTCCTCCCTTGCACACGCCGGCCGGCCCCGGGGTGCGAGTCCCGGGGCCAGCCGACGAAGGGCGTAATGCCTACGGGGTAGTGTAGCGGTTTGGGCGGAATCATGGAAGTACCCACTGGGTGTGATCCGGTCTGCCAGACACCCACCACGCCCGGGGCTCGCGTCTCGTCTGCACCGGGCGCCGATGGTGTGGCCAGCGTCGCAAACGGCCCAGGATGGCCGTGCTTGGGGCTCAGGCGGCTACCAGCGGGCTACCGGCCACCGGGAGTGAACCCGGCGCATCTTCCGTTGCCAAGCGAGGTGCTGTTCGATCCCTTTGATCGATCGGTCGGACAAGCCTGTAACTCGTTCAGCTTGACGCCGTACAACTCGTAGAGCCACGCCTTCAGGTTGACTAAGTCCTCCCGACGCACGCCGATGGCCTTCGCCGCCCGCTTGCCGATGCGGAACTTCGTGGCCAGCAACCGTAGGGCGTCGAGCTCGTCCTCGTTCAGGTCGTCGATGTCGTCACGGCAGAACTGGCCGCGGGGCTTGGCCAACCCCGGTTCCAGGCCCAAACTGGCCGTTCCGTGGCTCACAGCAGGCCAATCCGCCAATTTCCTACGGGTTCGCCCCTCCCCCTACAGAGCCGATTTGTCCCGGAATCCGTTTTGAGCGGTTGCAATCCGCTGCAGGAAGGCGCATACTCAAGGGGTTCATTCCTGAAGAGGTAGCGACCGTACCCCACCAACACGTCCACCGCGAGCGTGGCGTTTCTCGTCGGGTGCATCTTCTGAACAGTTCTCGTTGGTTTCCCCTGCGGTCATTGGAGCGAGGGGAGTCTCTGTTTGTTTCAAATATACGAAGGGAGCGAGCACGATGAGAGAGTTGATTGTGGGTCTGGTGGGAGTCGTCCTGGCGATTAGTGGTGCAGAGCAGGCGAAGGGCGTTGTGTATGGCAGTCTTTCCGCCTGGGGGCGTAACGGCTCTGGACAGTGCGCTGTTCCAGCCGGTGACGATTTTGTGGCCGTTGGGGGAGGGTATGACTACAGCCTTGCGCTCAGATTAGACGGGTCCCTAGTTGCCTGGGGGAACAATCCCGATGGTGCGTGCGATGTTCCCGCCGGCAACGACTTTGCCGCAATCACCTTTGGGGGTGTTCACGGGTTGGCGCTCAAGAAGGACGGGTCGCTGGTGGCGTGGGGTGCCAACCAGCATGGTCAGCGGAACACTCCTGGTGGCAACGACTTCGTTGCCATCGCAGGTGGCATGTGGCACAACTTGGCCTTGAGAGAAGATGGGTCGCTGGCAGCGTGGGGAAGGAACGCCTACGGTGAAAGCGATGCCCCTCCCGGCAATGACTTCGTGGCCATCGCGCCAGGATACGAGCATAGCGTGGCGCTCAAGGTAGACGGGTCAATAGTGACGTGGGGAGGCCGCAACCAGTTTGGCCAACGTGACGCTCCAGGCGGTGGTGGCTTTGTGGACATTGCATCCGGCAACGATTTCAGTGTGGCGCTCCATGGCAACGGGTCGCTGGTTGCTTGGGGAATCAACAACGCAGGCCAAACCGATGTTCCCGGCGGAAATGACTTCGTGGCCATTTCTAGCAGCGTTTCTCACACTCTTGCGCTTCGGGAGGACGGCTCCCTTGTGGCGTGGGGTGACAACAGGTACGGACAGTGTGATGTTCCTGTCCGAAACGACTTTGTAGACTTCGCCGCGCTGGGGAAACACAGTCTCGTGATTGTGAACCCCTCAACTCTTTTCAGGTGGGACAACCAGGGCGGTGGCTCCAACTGGGCCACTGCCGCCAACTGGGACCCAGACGAGGTGCCCGGCCCAACCATCGAAACCAGCATCGCTACCGGCGATACGGTATGGGTTTACACGCCCGGTCAAGAGGCCAAGTCAATCTCCGTAGAAGACGGTACGCTGAACATGATGTCTAGCGGGCAGTTGACTGTGGCAGAAGATGTGAGCGCGGCAACTGGCAGCACGATTCGTGTCGATGGTGCCCTGACGGCTGCGAGCATGGATTGCGAAGGCGAGTTGACCGGCCGCGGCACCATCACCGCACCCGTCACCGTAACAGGTGATGCAATCGTTTCTCCCGGCGGCGGTATCGGCACGCTAACTATAGGCGGCACGACTTTCGAGGCGGAATCCACTCTTTCTATCGAACTCAGCGGCCCATCATCGGCCGGCAGCTACGACCAACTTGCCGTCACCGGCGCATTGAGCCTAGTCTCTGCCGGCAACGTCCTGGCACTCGAATGGATACCCGGCGGCGACTCGTCATCCAAGTTCAGCGGCGACTACGCCATAGCCACCTACGAGTCGCAGAGCGGCGAATTCGAGACGGTCGGCGGTGGGGCCGACGAGTACAGCATCGGCGAAGCCTACGTGGCCGGCGTCGACTACGAAACCGGCGACCAAATTACCGTGTCGCTGCACACACTGCTGGACGCCGACGCAGACCTGGACGGAGATGTAGACTTCGGCGATTACATGGTCCTGGAGTCGTGGTTCGGCGGGCCGGGCGATTGGTCGAAGGGAGATTTCGACCTCGATGGCGACATTGATTTCGGCGACTACATGATTCTGGAAGCTGCGTTTGGGGATGCGGTGCCCGCCGAGTCGGCAGCGGCGGTTCCGGAGCCTGGTACGATTGCGATGTTGCTTGGTGTGTTACTGGGCATCGCGTGTTACCGGAAGCGACTGGAGAAGTAGCACATCATCCAGGGAGAATGAGCTATGCGGTTCCTACTTACGTTGGCGGCGGTTGTGTTGGCTGGGGTCGGGCATGCGGAGGTTGTGGTTGAAACCAAGCTCACGGCCTCCGATGCCGCAGCGCACGACAAGTTCGGCCACTCCGTGGCCATCAGCGGCAACACGGCTATTGTGGGGGCGGGCTGGGATGACGACGGGGGCGAAGATTCCGGCTCGGCTTACTTGTTCAACGTGAGGATGGGCAGCCAACTCTCCAAGCTCACTGCCACCGATGCTGCGGGGTGGGACTACTTCGGCTACTCCGTGGCCATCAGCGGTAATACCGCTATCGTTGGGGCATACGGGGACGACGACGC
>JABMRB010001076.1 GCA_013202865.1 Candidatus Nealsoniibacteriota bacterium
CCGGTGATTCCATTGCTCGTCTGGGTCGTGGTCCTGCTGGTGTCGATCTTCTGCCACGAATTGGGACACGCCCTGGCGATGCGGTGGTACGGGTTTCGCCCGCGGATCATCCTTTACGCGATGGGCGGCCTGGCCGTGCCCGAAGGGGGACCCGTGTTCGGCGGGCGAAGATCGGACACAGTCCGTCAGGTGGTCATCTCGGCGGCCGGACCGGCGGCCGGGTTCGTCGTCGCCGCGATGGTCTACGCCCTGGTGTGGGTCGCCGTGGGAAAGCCCCTCGAGTTCGAGTTCGGCGGCCGATTCGGACTGAGCATCTTCTTGCCACCGATCGAATCGGAAGTGATGGGCAATTTCGTCTATTGGATGATGTACGTCAATCTGCTCTGGGGGCTGGTCAACTTGCTACCGGTCTATCCGTTGGACGGCGGACGAATCGCCGGCGAGATCTTCCGAAGATTCAATCCCTCCGATGGCACGCGGCAGTCGCTGATGCTCTCGGTCGTCACAGCAGTGGCCGTAGCCGGATGGTTCCTAGTGCAGGCCTTTCGCGGCGAAGAGGTCAGTCTGTGGGATCTGTATATACCACTGCTGTTCGGCTATCTCGCTTACGACAGCTACAACGACCTACAAAGCCAATCCGGGCGTGGTAGAGGATGGTAGCCGGAGGCTATCAGCCTCCGGGAGAACTACCTTGTGCCCCAACTAAGTTTGTAGGGTGCGTGAAACGCACCACAATATATTGGAGGTGGTGCGTTTCACGCACCCTACCACGGCAGACTGGCCCACACTTGCTCGACGAGTGTCTGCGGCGGTGCGGGGGCCTGGTCGAGATGGGCACGGACCGCACGCCCTAGCGGGCCGAGTTGGCGGGAGGAGCAGGTGAAGTGGACCGCGCCGGCCTCGCGGATCAGCCATTCGTATTTGGCCAGTGAACGATCGGCAACGACCGCCACTCGGGCCAGCGGGAACTCGCGCGGCAGCCGGGCCAGCCGCTCCAGCAGCGACGCGACGTTGCCACCGGTCAATTCCACCACGACGAACCCGGCCGGTGCCTCGGCCAGTTGTTGCCAGCACTCGACGAGGCTGCGGCTTTCATGCACCCGCACGTCCGCGCCGTCGAGTTCCCGTCGCAGCGTCACGGCCCACCGCCCGGTGCGTTCGCAGACGATCAGCCGGGCCGGCTCGGCGTCGGCGGCCAGCAGCACGCTTCGGCAGTCGGAGGTGGGTTGCGTTGGCATGATGGAAACACTAACCTCGCTTGGCCGTCAACCGCTGACGGACGTTGGCGAGGAACTCGTCGATCTGCGCGGTCTGCTCGAAGCCGATGGTCATGCAATCGACGCTGCCGAGTTCCATGACGAATTTCAACGCCGCTTTGCGCTGTTGCGGATCGAACTTTCCTTCGCCGATCAGCTTCATGCCGATGATCCCTTTGCCGGCGGCATGGATCTGCTCGAGCACCGGCACGACCTTGTCGACGATCTCGTCCGCGCCAACGTCGGTCCGGTGGCCGAAGGGATTGATCCGGGCGTGGACCACGTCGACCCAGGACTCTTTGGCCGCCGTCTTGAGTGCCTCAAGCGAGTGGACCGATACGCCATGGGCGCGGATCAAGCCCTGCTCCTTGAGTTTCTCCATCGCGTCCATCTGCCGACGTTCCTTCTCGTTCCAGTCGGCGTCGGTCATGCAGTGGATTTGTAGCACGTCGATATAGTCGGTCTGCAACTCCTTGAGGAACCGCTTGACGAGCACGTCGGCCAACGGGCGTTCGGGCTCGGGGAGTCCGCCGCGGCGGGTCCAGATCTTGCTGACGAGTTGGACCTTGTCGCGCGGCTTGCCCTCGAGCACGCGGCCCACGTAGGGATGTGTGCCGTACATGTCGGCCATGTCGAACTGGCGGATGCCGTGATCGTAGGCGTAGTTCAACAGGGCCTCGAACTTCTCCTTACCCAGCCGAGTCTGATTGGTCTGGCGTCCTCCGCCCCCCATGCCGGTGCCGCAGGAGATTCGGCACGCGTTGAGCGTCTTGCCCAGCGGGACGCTGGCCGTCGGGTCGATGTCGGCCGGGGCGGCTTTTTGCTCGGCGGCAACGACCGCGTTGCCAGCCAGCAGCACACCGGCGGTGGAGGCGGCGGCCGTGGAAAGGAATTCACGACGATGGATTTTCATGTGTTCTCTCTTTTCGTAGCCGGATTCGCAAGAATTCGATCTTTCACATTACGGCTGAATTCTTGCGAATCCAGCTACGGGTAAATCACTCCCCTAACCGG
>JABMRB010001077.1 GCA_013202865.1 Candidatus Nealsoniibacteriota bacterium
GAATGGCAGGCTCCAGGGATGCGGTGGCGACCTTGACGCTCTCGGTACCGCTGACACCGGTCAATGGGTGCGTGGCCACAACTTCCCAGACCGTCTCCTGAATGATTTTGGCCAATTCCTCGGAGATCGGACTGGAAGGACCATGAAAATGTGGCCCGGCCTGATAGTCGCCGACGGGCAAGCCCACCGGGCTGGTTTCGAAGATGGTGGCGTAGAAGGTGCAGGCGACGATGTAGCATCCGACGTTGTCGAGATGAATGCCGTCGGCATAGGTTTCGTAAGGCGAACTGTAGCCCGGCACCAGCCCGGCTTGCATCTTGCTGTAGAGCAGTTCCATCACATGACCGGCGGGAATCAGCTTGACCGGGTTCTTCATGGGCACCCGGGCGTTCAATCCCTGGACCGTCAGTTCGTACTGGTTCTTCAAGCTACGTTCGACTTTGGCCGGCAAGCCGGCCTTCTGCGCGGCGGCGGCGACATTCTCGAGCCAGAATTGCGGATCGGTTTTTTCCTTGTAGCCCTTTCGCCAATCTTGCGGATCGATTTCGCTCAGAACGCTGAAATCGGCCAGCCAGTTGCCGGTTCGCCGCGCCTGCCATTGGGCATAGATATAGAGCTGACCGTCCGGCTGTTTCTCCTTAAGAAACTTCGCGAATTCCTCAGACGCCGGGTACTCGACCTCGAAATACCCGAACGGCTGCAGCGTGACCACATCCCACTTCTCCTCGGTCAGTTTCTTCTCCCATTTCGGTTTCTGGCTCCAATGCCACACGACCGGCACGCCCGGCGCCATCTCCCGTTTCCACTCGAGCGGGTCTCCTGCTTCCGTAGAGAGGTCCTTGAAATAGTCGTATTTGAGCTGGTCGGTCAGGCTGTTGCCGAAGTAGTGTGCGCGGGTCAGCTTGTCCGCAGCCCGAGCGGGGATCCATGCTGAAAGCATCAGCACCAGCGTACCGACCATGAGGGTTGTCATTCGATTACGCATACTCTTCTCCTTGTTGGCTGGATTATCCTATTGCCTGACGATACCCTCTACTTCACGTCGCGGGAGTGTCGGGCTTCGTGAGTTGCCATTCCCTCGATCCTCACTCCAGCACTACATACAGTGCGTCGGCGGGGAACTTCAGCGTCTTTCGGCCGGCCGACGTGGCCAGCGGGACCTCTTTGACCGGCATGCCGTTGGCGTCCAGCACGCGGGCCTTGGTGATTTTCATATTTTTCAGGGCGAGCGTCACGTCGCCGTTGACGATCATCCATGGTGCGCGGCCGAAGCTCATCACCTCTTCGCCTGCGCGGCCGTTGACTTGGGCCGGTCTGGTCTTCCAGCCCAGCGGGCGCTCCGTGGTGCCGACCTGCACCAGGATCTTGCCGGAGCTCTTCAGCGGCTTGTCATCCATGGCGACGACCAGCACGGTCGCATAATCGTTGCCGGACTGGATCTCGACGTCGGCGCACTTGAAGGTCCGGCCTTTCTTGAGAAAACCCGTCACACCTTGCGCCTTGGGGGCGTTGAGCATACAAAGCCCCCTGCCGTAGTCCATGGTCAACTGGCCGGTGATCGACCGAATCAGCTTCTTGTCCTCCTGAAGATACGGGCTAAGGTCGACCGCGCGGCTCTTCGACGGGTCGCCGCCGTATTTCACCACGACCGGGCCGACGAAGTACGCCAACGGGTTGACACCGTCCTTGACGTTCGACTCCTTCGACATGTTGTCCTTGTCGCGATTGGGATCGTAGCCCGCGTCTTCCGCGATGATCGGCATCCGCCGGTGCCAGAGATCGTCGAGCGACCGTTGTTCGTAGACCACCGGTTCTGCTTGTTCGATGTAGCCGAGACGGTACATCAACGCCGCTGCGGGCCATTGGCCCATCAGCATGGGCGTAGCACACACCCATTTGCCCTCGGAGGGAAGGTATCCGTTGGCCGAACCGGGATGGCGTCAGTCTTCCTCTCCCGTCGCAAACCAATAGTAGGCATCGATGCCGGTCAGCGACTGATATGGCCCGTCCCATAAAAAATGTCCCATTGGGGTTGACGGAAGATGAATATGAGACGATAAGTCTCGCCCATGAGC
>JABMRB010001078.1 GCA_013202865.1 Candidatus Nealsoniibacteriota bacterium
AGTACTGACCATAATTACAAACGCACTTAACTCGACCTAACCCGTGAAACCACAGTCACTTGACAACGGCCACTCTCTCCGGCACACTGAAAGATTTGACAACTTTACAAGCCAGACTGCGGGTAAACCTAAGGCCGAAACGCATCCCGGCCGTTTTGCCCTTGACTACCTTCACCGGCGCGACATCGCCAACTATTCGGGCGGAGACGCGCGTCAGGCCAGGCGGTTTTGTCGGCGGCGCTGGTATCGTACCGGCGCTGCTGAGGACGTCAAGAACGGACTTCTCTTCGTCCGCCTTCTCCACGGCCGGCTTGGGCGCTTCCGTCCGGTCGATCGTGTAGGACATAAGCCTCCACTCTCCTTCGGGGATGGAAACTTTGCCCGAGTCGTCGGGGGAGATATTCAGTATCCCCTGGTCGCCGTAAACGACCGCGCGAAAACCCTTGTTGGGGTTCGTCACAAACCCCAACGGCACCGACGTGGGTCCGAGAGAGAGCGTCTCTCCGCTGGGATCGACGGCGAGGTCGAAGAACCGGCCGTCGATGCTGATCAGCTTACTGACCGGATGCTGACTCCCGCCGCCCACCATACTGGAGAGACTTCGGGAAATTCGAGGCGAGTTCGGATCGATATGCAGCGTGTCACCCACGACCGAAGAGACGGCCCCACCGCTCGTGTGAAACGAGACCGCGTCGTCAAATCGACCGTTGCTGTTGAAGTCGATCAGCACGATGCGGCGCTTCTTGCCGTCGAGTGTGATCTCGCCTTCGCGATAGGCGGCCGAATTGAGCGAAGCAGTCGCGTAGGCGTATCCGGAGGAGACCCTCGAATACACTTTGAATGTGAAGGCGTAATCCAGCTTCTTGCCGTCGACATTGATGGTCAGTTCGACGGTGGGGAAGATCGAGTAGGTACGTGACGCCGTCGCTTCGATCACTTCATCATCGGTGAGATCACCGTTGTGATTCAGATCGAAGTAGAGCCGCGTGTAGCTGACGGGCTTGTTCGTCGGCCGTGGAGGCGCAGGGGAAGCAAGGGCCGCGCTCAGCTTGGAGATGAGACTGGCCCCGTTTTCCTCCTTTTGCTCAGCCGCCTTCTCTTCGTCCTGTTTCTCGTCTTTCTCGGAAGGGGCCACATCGAGCACGAAGCCGTAGTGCCCCGAGCCCAACGCGGCCACGCCGCGGAACGGGGTATCCGTCACGTACTTGCCCGGCTCCTTTTTGATGACGTTGGAGAACTCGAGCTTCGGCTTCGATCCCGTGCTCGGCCTGACGATCATTCCCTGAGGTCCTCCCAACTGCTGAAAGAAACTTTGGGGAGTTGAATATCTCGCCAGAAAGCTCCCCAATTGGCCCGGCGAAACCGTGCGAGCCGAGAGATCAACCCTCTTCAGTTCGAGGGTGCAGGTTTCCGCGCCAGTGTGGGTCACGAGCACAAAAAGGCCCGTGACTGCCACCACGCCGACAAGGTATCGCGACCACCTTCTCATGAGCATTTCCCTCCAAAATCGGGTTAACGAAAAGGTCGCTCCATCACACAGCATCAGGGGGAGTATAACCCCGTTTGGCGAGACCGTCAATCAATACGCCGCCAGCGGTTCCGGATCCCCGCGTGTGCCCCCTAACCCGAGTTTACCGCGTCATTTTCGTAAACAACGTCGCCACAACGACTTAAGCACCGTTTTTTGTATGACCTAACCGGCCAGGTATCGTTTCAAGTCCAACGCATTGTACAAGGCACGCTGATTCTCCGACAGTTGGGACGTGGTCATTTCGATCGGCGGTTGGTCGCCTTTGGTTTTGGGAGGATAATGGTGTCAGCAACCCGTGAGCGTAGTACACGCCATAAAACGACCAATTTTGGAATGCAGATCGGGCGGCGAGGGCTCGTCCGCTGCCGGGGGGTAAGGTGGTTTCGTAAAGCCGCCGGACCGGATATTCTTCGGATGCTTCAGAATTCCAACGATTCTTGATACGCGTTGTTCTCGGCCAAGCCGATGGCAATCAACAGCAGGGGACTGACGCTACGGCACTGTTCGAGCGAGGATACCCAAACGCTACGTCACTTCCTTTTCATTGCGACCGATGACCACTCGCAGCAGCGGTAAGGATGGACAATTCGGAATGTTACGGTTCTTACGGCTAGCCCATTCGCGTTAAATAGGCGAAATATCCGCACGACTGATCGACAGAGTACCGCACTTTAGGACAAACCGGCCCAGATTTGGGACGGCCTGGACCGACCCAGAGTATAGGTAGTTGATCAATTCCGGCTGAGGACAAGACAATGACCCTCAATATGCTTGGCGCGCCGCGGATCCCTTACGTGGTTGCTCCACAGGCGCAGTTCGCCGATCGGCGTCCGGCCGACACTCCCGAGCGCGGGACTTTGTCTGAGCAGAGAGCGGTTGACGACACCACGCTTTCTCTCACCCAGCCTCGTGAGCTGCAAATCGTCGACGAAAGCCGTTCGCTGGCCGCATTGAAGTTCAAGTCCCACTTGAAAGTCAAGCAGACCGATGACGGCGCGCTCAA
Organism: Candidatus Nealsoniibacteriota bacterium; assembly: GCA_013202865.1. Lineage (GTDB taxonomy): Bacteria > Planctomycetota > Planctomycetia > Pirellulales > Thermoguttaceae > JABMRB01. The sequence continues at coordinate 2,535 of JABMRB010001078.1, forward strand.
GGTCAAGTTCAAATCGCAGTTGAAATTCAACTACGAGTTCCAATCCGAGGATGGAACCACGATAAGGCTCTCGGCGAAGGTCAAGACTCGGATCTCCTACGAGCAAACCGGCGAAGACTCGTTTGAATTAAAGGCCCGCGTGAAGGTCCAACTTTCCATGGTGCAAGAGGCCGTCGAGTCGAGCCTCGCTCCCGTATTGGATTCGGACGGGGTGACCGACGAACAGAGCTCGGTAATCTCGTCGGCATTTCAGGATTTTAGCGACTTGGTCGACCGCATGACCACACAGTTTCTGGACGACACGCTTGTCGGTGATGATCTGATTGTCAACATCGTAAGCGCTTTCAACGAACTGACCCGATCGGCGCAATCAGAATTGCCGAGAGAAGCTGAGCCGCCAATCGTTCCGGCTGAAGAACCTCTGCTCGCTGTATCCGCCGAAGTGGCCGATGATTCGGCGTCTCCGGTCGCCGTGGCGGATCAGGACGTGTCACCCGTGGATATCACGATGGTAGAAAACGAACTCCAGAGCTATATCGGCAACACTCCGAATGTCGACCAGTCGAGCGAGCAGCCTGTTGGCAACATTGGCGTCACCGGCGATGGTGAAATGACGGAAGGCGAAACCGATGATCCGCTGGAAATCGTTGCCAACTCGGGCGAAGCAGAAATGCCCGCCGTGACGAGTTCCTACTCTGCCCGGTCGCTGTTCGTCGGTTTGAGGGTGAAGTTTTCCCAGTCACTTTCGCACTTGGTTTCCGTCTTGGATTCGCCGTCGGGAGACACGAACAGATCTCTCATGAACGCTAGCTTTCGGG
>JABMRB010001079.1 GCA_013202865.1 Candidatus Nealsoniibacteriota bacterium
AACACCAGACACCCATACTATTACCGCCAAACACACCATCAAGCGTTTCATATTATCATCTCCACAATATCCATTCTTAGGGAAAGCCGTAACGTGATCGAAGCATGAGTCCCATTTCAGGCGAGGCGCCGGGGAAAGCCGGCGCAAAAAGAGGGCACCAGTCCGACGACCGGCCGAATCGACCGCCCAACGTCGGACTGATGCCCTGCTTGCGATTTTCTTATGTCCCCTCGCTTGCGAGGGTGCTACCGTCGTCGTCGGCGGTAGACGACCACGGCACCGAATCCAACTCCCAGCAACATGAGCAGGGAGCTCGGTTCAGGGACCTGGGTGAGGCTGACGTTGTCGTAGTATATGACGGAAGCATCCCCCGAGATGGGATAAATGTCCATGACTTCGATGCCGAGTACTGCCGCGCCGGACCACGGCACCGGTGCACCAAGTGAGGCACCTCCGTAAAAGATTTCGCAGAGGTTGTTATCCAAGTCAATATCAGCGCCGACTTCAACCCACGCGTCATAAATGATGTCGAGTCCCTCTCCAGCGGGGGTGTTATCGTTATACACCTTGCCGAATCTTTCATTCGTCGCGTCCATCATCCAATGGACCCCGACCACACTCCATTCATAGACGCCACCGGCATCGTCAAATTTGTTCATCAGGTTAAAGTAAGTTTCACCGGCTTGACCGTCGGAGGGGACGTAAGTCATCGTCGAGAAATCCCAGAGACCCGTCTTCGGGCCATAACCGAACTCAAAGACTTGGTCGGTTCCAGCACCACCGACGGCGGCCAGTGAATTCGGCGAGCTGTTAGCTGGTCCTGCCGTGACAATACAGTTCGCACTAGGACCACCCCAACCAACCCAGCCATTTCCAGGTGGAATCACGAGGCCGGCAGTGTAGGAATCGAAGTTGTCAGAATTCTGTGCCATCGCCCCGGTCGTCGTCATGGCCAAAACCGCCACGACTGCCAAACAAATCATTGCTGCATGTTTCATAGTTTTCTCCCGTAATGAGCGGGGTTTTCCACAGATCTCAAGACCCCGCAATAAAACGACTCTGGGCAAAGGAAGCACATTCTCACCTTTGCCGATTTCAAGGAAGCAGCCCAGCAATTGGGCCAAACGAACACCCCGGGCGCCCTGTTAGAAAAAAACGGAACTGTTTGAATGACCGTTTTGGGCGGGCGCCTTTGCTGCCTCCACCTTGTATTGTGAAGTGACTAGAAGTCCAATTATTCCAGTTATAGCAGAGGTGATTTAATAAGTCAAGCGCCGGAGGGCGTTTTTTGCAGAATTCGCAACATTTTTCCAGAGGGTGCTACTTCCTACGTCTCCACCACCTCAAACCGGCAACCAATCCGCATTCCAACAAGGGGGTACTTGCGACTCGGAATCCGGTATCGGAACTCCCGCTTAGGTCGCCTGATCTTCGACGGCCTCGTCTTTCTTTGGCTTGCCCTTGGCGGGGCGGTTGGTGGCGGGCACGACCATCGGGGCAGGTGGCTTTTTATTGGCTTGCTCGATCAGGCGGCGGGAGTTGCTGCCGAGGACTTTGCGGAGTTCTTTGTCCGATTCGCGCAATGACTGCCGCAGCTCGTCCTTGACGTCTTCGTCTTCACCGTCGACCTCGTCGATCGCGTCCAACAACGCGCGAACGATCTTGGTCTGCGGTTCGGCGTCGTCGGCCCGGTCGTTCTTGGCCGGTTGACCGGCCGGCTTGTCGTCGGTGGCGGCGCTGCAGCCGGCCAGTAGTAGGGTGGACATCAGCAGGATGGGTAGCCGTTTCATGGGTGAGTTCCTTCGGGTGTGGCGAAGCTACATCGTTAACGCAAACGGATTCTACGTCGACTATCGTCGCAAGGAGCGGATGGCGATGATGCTCGATCCGGATCGGGGGTAGGCGGTTCTCCAGCCGGGCCAGAGCGAGGAGATCACGCTTAGCGCGACGATGATCCAGCCGAGGAAACTCGGGACAAACCAGAGCCACCAGACCAGACCCAACGCGACGCCGGTCGCCGAGGGCCATCGCCGGAACAGTTCGGCCACCCAGCCGCGGCGGATCGCCGCCAACGCCAAAGCGACCAGCACCACTAGCGCGGCGACCGATGCGAAAAGACTTAGCCATCGGCCGGATTGTACGTGGTGATACGGCAGCGTCAGCGAACTGCTGCCTTCGGAAACGGTAAACCGAACGGCGGCCTGGCGGGGATCGAGCGACCGGTGCCAGAGCTCGACCGGATCGACGGCGACCGACGTGCCGGCGGAAAGCTGCGAGAAGACGGTGCTCATCTTCAGCGTCTCGGCAACTTTTGCCTGGTTGCGGTCGATCGTCTGCAATTCGTCGAGCGCCGCGCGAGTTGCTTTGGAGGACTCGGTTCGGGCAAGGCGGCGCCGCAACGCCGTCCGTGCGGCCGCCATGCGACGGGCCCAGGGCCAATACCAGTGGAACGTCTCTTCGGTGTTGCCCGGCGCGATCGACGCGGCCGCGGTGATCGACGCGGCGGCCGTTCTCAGGCGGTCCAGTTCGTGCTGCCAGGCCGGCGCGGTTTCTTTTCGCGAGCCATCGTCGGTCTGCTGCGGCGTGTCCGCCTCGAACAGGGTCGGGCCGGCCACGGTCCAGAGGGTCCGGTCGACGGGCAGCTTGTTGCCTAGCGTGGGTGCGTCGAAGCGTCGCCCGGCCGAGGTCGGCTCGGGCATGCTTCCCGTGAAGACGACTTCGATACGCTGCGGGAGCCGTTGCGGACCCAGCGGCACGCGCCATACACCGGATTGAACGGGGATCGGCATGGTCGGCACGCCGGCGACGGCAACCTGCACGAGGCGGTATCCGGTGGGTAGCCACAACGGCACTTCGGACGATTTGCCCGGCTGCAGATCGAAGGTAGCCACGCCGCGACACGTACCGTCGGCCTGCCAGGCAACGCGGACGTCGGCCAGACGGACTCGGGTGACGTCGCCGGTGCGGTCCGGCGGACCGAGCGTTGCCTGCCACGACTCGCCGAGGATCTCGTAGGTCGCGGCCGATTCGTCCTGTGCGAAAGCGGACACCGCGTCCCTTGCTGCCGGCGGCACGGCGTCCCTTGCTGCCGGCGGCACAGCGTCGCCCGGTTCGAGCCGTCTCACACCCCGCGTTTCCCACCGGCTTCGAGATTGCTTGGGCAAGACCAACAGCCGCCGGACCGGTTCGATACGTTTCACTTCGACCGACGGCACCGTGGGACGGTTCCCCTCGCCAACTTCCAGCGGACTGGATACGGTGAAGCGGAACTGCCCGTTATTTCTTGCTGCCGGCGGCACCGCACCGATGGCCGACTGCGGGCGAACGACCAGTTGCCGGGGTTCGCCGGGCAGTTCGTCGACGGTCAGTTCGGCGGGCGGATCGGCTTGGAGCGTGTAGGGCCCGGCCAGCGATCCGGGCACGGCGAGCCGAATCTCGTCGAGCACGCCGCCGTTGCCGGTGACTTCGACGAGGCATTGCGCGTCGGCCCACCACGTTGTCTGCTGGCGGCGCAACCGGGTGACTTGTGTCGCGCGGGCGTCGGGCCGGTTCGGCGTAACGCTGAGCGTAATCCGATTCGGCTTCTTCCCGTCGTCGTCGAAGGTGGCGACGGGCCGGCCGAGCGCCGGGTCCGCTTGCGAAGCCATGGCATCTTCCACCTCGGTCAGGCCGTTGCTTCGGGTGACCTTGACCAGCACCGACGGGCGACGCAGCAGCTTCAGCGTCGAGGTCTTGATTTCGGCGCCGTCGATTCGCATCAACGGCAGTGAGAGCGGCTTGCGCCCACCACCGGGCAAGGGTAGGCGGCCGTAGAGCGAGAGCTGCTGCCGACCGGACGCCGGTTCGGTAAGGAAGATCGTCACGGTGCCGTTGACGGCTTGCGACCACCGTGCCACGCGTTGGGCACCTTCTTCGAGCAGCGAGATGGTTTCGACTTGCAGGCCCGGCACGGCGGTGAGCCGGTACTGGAGATTGTAGCCGACGGTCGTGGCCAACTCGGCGTCGAAACGCAGGTCGGCAACTTCCCGGCCGAAGCTCACGGCCATGGTTTGGTCGACGGTGGTTTGCGGCTGCCGGGGATACGTGGCCAAGGTCCAGTCGGCCGAGTGGGAATCGATCCGGGAGGCAAACAGGGGCTGCGACTGGCCGGGCAATTGTGCGCCCGGGCCCCACTTGGCGAGGAAATCGGTTACGGCAACCGTCTCGAACTTCTTCGGCAGCGTGTACGTCAACTCCGGGCCGGCTGAAACGGCTAGCCAGCGTCGGGTCGGCCGGGCGTCGAGCACGCGGAGTTCCGGCAGCCTGGAATTACCCACGCCCGAGGCCCCTTTCAACAGGAAAGTCGCCTCGACGAGCACGGTGTCGGCAGCAGGGGTCGTCGTGTCGCCCGTCGCGTCACCCGTCGCGTTGGGCCATGCCGCGCGGATGATCTGTGGACGCCCCGGTGTCGTCTGCGGCTTCTGCACGAGTTGGCCGTCGATCTGAAGCCGGTCGAGCCGGAGCCGGGGATCGGCCGCCAGTTGGATCCGTTGAGGCCGTCCTTCAACGACGTGCAATCGCCAGCGGGCATCGATCACGACGGAGCCGGGGCGGACGTTCAGCCAGAGCAACTCTTCCGCGTCGACGACCGGGCCACCCGCCCGCGCGTTCGGGTCGTGCGACCAGCGGACCGAGAGCCGGTCGCACGGGCCAAGTTCGGCCGTGAGTCGCGGCACGTCGGCGTCGAAGCGAACGGCTCCGGTGGCCGACGGAACTTGCAGTTGGGCGATGCCGGGTGGGACGTCCAACTGAAGCTGGGACGTTGCCAACGGTGGAATCGCCAGCTCGAAACCGGCCGGTTCACCGATTCGCATCGGGGGGCGCAGCGTGAGTTCCAGGCGGTAGATTCCCGGTTGGGGCACCTCGAAGATCAGCTTGTCGCCGTCGGCGTTCCACTCGGGCTCGACGGCCCGGCCACCGAGCAACACGCCGCCGGTGGGCAGATTGGCGTCCTCGCGGCTGAGCGGGAGTTGCACGCGGGCCATGGCACCGAACACCTGCAGCTCGAACTCGGCTCGAAGGTCGTCGAGCGCGAGCCGCTGCGTGGTGGTGTCCTTGGAAAGCACACCGCGATAGGTGGCCCCGGTGATGAGCCATCCTTTCGGCTCTTTCGTGGCGGCAGCCTGGCGACGGTAGAGTTCCTGGAAGAGCGGCTCGGGAACATGGACCTTGCCGCCGGTCGGCTGCTCGTTGTCGTCGATGGGAATGAACACGCGGAGCACCGGGGGATTGTCCGCCGCCCGTTCTTGCAGTGGCTGCGACGGGGGTTGGTTACCCCGGGCCGCGACACAAAGCACGCCGAGCATCGCCACGGCAACCAGGACGGGCAGGATCTGCGCCATCAACGACACCGTGCTCGGGATGTTCTTGTCTTGTCCGGACGCGGCGGGCTCCGACGGTTCTGCCTGGCGGGGACGAACCCAACTCAACGCGAGACAGAAGAGCGCACCGAGCACGGCTCCGGAAGCGACCGGCACGTACGCCTCCGAGAGCAGCAAGGCCAGCGCGCCGAAACCACCCGCCGCCGCCGTCAAGACGAAGGGTCGATGCCCCGCCTTCCATCGCCCCACGGCAACCACCAGCAGGAAGGCCACGCAGCCGAGCAGCCTCATGGTGTCGCTGTAGACGTACTTGAGCCGCACGTCGCCCGCGCGGGGAATGTCGAGTTGATAGGCCTTCCATGCGTGTGAGTCGTCGACCTGCTGCCGGGCCGAACCATCTTGTGTCCAAAGCGTCATTGGTTCCGGCGGCGATCGCCTCCACGCGTCGCGCGAGACGTACAGTTCGGACTTGTGCCCGGCGGCCCCCTTGCGCCCGGCGGTCTCGAGCAACTGTTCTGCCAAGGGACCGCAGAGCAACCGCCATGCGGGGCCGCGGCGCAACGGCTCGAGGTGGGCATGGTACAACTCGGCCTCGAACTTGCCGGTCAGCATCGCGACGTCGCCGTGGACCAGCAGAGCCAGACCGGCGTCTTGCAGCACGGCCACGCCTCGATCGAAGGACTTTTCGGCGGACGCCGGGGGAACGGGCGTCTGTTGCGTAACGTCCAGCCGGGCCAAGGCATGCCGGTCGATCAGCAGCGTCACGTCCAGCGAGTCGAGCGACCGATGGCAGAGCAACTCGGCCCAACTCCGGGGCTCGGCCGTTCGACCGTCGGCGTCCTTGGCAACCAGTGTGCCGATCTTCTCGAGCAATTGTGCGGCTCGCTGCTCGGCAAGCCGGCGCCCGGTGTGATTGGCGGCGACACCGAGCCAGTGGTCGGTAGAGAACGGATCGAACGGCGACGCCCTTTCGGCCCGGCCCAAGGGACCGAACAACCGGCGGCGCCAATTCAACGGCCGGTCTTGTACTTGCCGCCATTGCGGGTCGGAGTCGAACGCCCGATAGCCCGGCGGCAGCCGGACCGTCCAGTGCTGCGCCAGGACGGGCAGATCGGCGTCGGGCATCGCCGGCCGAAGTGTTCCAACCGTTCCCAGCCGCATCGCAGGTGTGCTGAAGTGAATCGAGACGGTGGGAAACTTCTTGCCCGTCGGCAGTTCGATCTCCAGGTGGCCGGCCTGCTGCCGCCAGACGGCACGGCTCTCGTCGACACGAACTTCGTGTACGTCTTCCGGCGTGGCTTGCGGGGGCAGTTGCAGGCAGAGGCGGCCGCCGCCGGAATTCTGCAATCGGTAGGTGGCCTCATGGCGTCCGGTCCCGTCGGCTTCGTATTGCGATCTCAAGTGAGCGTGCCAGGCCCAGACCGGCCGGCGGTTCGCGTTGTGTTCCGACTTCACGGGCGCAGCCGAAACGGTGACGGCGGGCTCGGCCGCGGCCATGACGTCGCTGGCCGGGTCGTAGCGGTACGTTGCACAGGTCGTTGGGTACCGGTCGAAGGGCATCGTCTCGGTCGGGATTCGCTCAAGCCGGTTGCTAACGACTCGTGGGGCCCGCGGACCAAGGCAACGCACGCGAAGCGTAGCCCGCTGGTCGACGCCACCTGGCATGGAAACCAGGCTGATCGGCATCGCAGGGGTCAACGGCGTTTCGCGGACGGCGCGGATCTCGAACGGTTCGCTCCTGGTGGGCCGCAGTCGAAGCACCCAGGTCTCCTGTTGCGGATCTAATCCGGCGGCGATCTGCTCCTCGGTCGACAATCGGCTGGCCGGCAGTTTTGTTTGCTGGCGGTTTGCCGTGCCGCCGGTAGCGAGGGGCGCTGTGCCGCCGGCAGCGAGGGATGTTGTGCCGCCGGCAGCGAGGGATGTTGTGCCGCCGGCAGCGAGGGAT
>JABMRB010001080.1 GCA_013202865.1 Candidatus Nealsoniibacteriota bacterium
GAAGTAAACAGCGCACAATAGAATGCGAGAAAGCGGCACATGGCCCAATACTTCCCGCTCATAGCTCATAGCTCATAGCTCATAGCTCATAGCTCATAGCTCATAGCTCATAGCTCATAGCTCATAGCTCAAAGCTCAAAGCTCATAGCCCGCGGGCCGTACACGACAAGTCCCGCGATCCGCTTGCGTCGATCGCCTGCCGACGGTACAATGGGCTGCATCTGCCAGGGCCGGGTACCGCCGGAGAAAGCATAATGCAGCCAACGGAGTCTCGCTACTTTGACGAAGATTTCGCCCGGCTTGATCCGGCGGATCCTCAATACGCCACCCAAGTGGTCGACCGGGTCCTTGCCGCCGGCCGCTCTGCCGGGGCCAGCGACTTGCACCTGCAGCCGGACGCCGACGGGCTCCGCTTGAAATTCCGTATCGACGGTGTCCTGCACGAGGTGGCCGCCTTTGCAGCCGACGTGGCCGTCAACGTCGTCACGCGGCTGAAGGTCAAGGCCGAGCTGCTCACCTACCGGACCGACGGACCCCAGGAAGGACGCATCCGCACACCGCAAGGCGACGTGGAGATGCGCGTGAGCACCTTCCCCACCCTCTACGGCGAGCGGGCCGTCGTACGCTTGTTCGGAACCTCGTCCCACTACCAGTATCTCGACGACCTGGGATTGCACGAGGACCTCCGCGGGCCGCTGCGCCGACTGCTCGGCGAAACCTCCGGCGCGATCCTCGTTTCGGGACCCGCCGGCAGCGGAAAAACGACGACCGCGTACGCCTGCCTGCGAGAGCTTGCCCGCGAAACGGGCGGCGCCCGGAACCTCGTCTCGCTGGAAGATCCCATCGAGGTGGCCGTCCCGGGTGTTTCGCAGTCGCAGATCAACCCGGCCGCCGGGCTCGACCTGGCCACCGGCCTGCGGTTCCTGATGCGGCAGGACCCCGAGGTCATCATGGTCGGCGAGATCCGCGACCGCCCCACGGCCGAGGCTGCCCTGCAGGCTTCGTTGACCGGCCATCTGCTGCTGAGCACCTTCCACGCCGGCAGCGCCGCCGAAACAATCGGCCGCCTCCTGGATATGGGCATCGAACCCTACGTGCTGCGAAGCGGCCTGCGGGCGATCCTCTGCCAGCGGCTGCTGCGCAGGCTGTGCGATTGTGCCCGAGCGAGCAACGATCCGAACGACCGCCTGGGGCTCGACGTCGAGCAGGTCCGGCTGCCACTGGGGTGTCCGGCCTGCCGCGGCAGCGGATACATGGGCCGGTTCCTGCTGGTCGAGATGCTCGTGACCGAGCGTACGGAACTCGGCCGAGCGATCCTTTCCCGTAGCGACACGGCCACGCTGGAAGACCTGGCGACAGACGCCGGAATGACCACCCGATGGGAGCGAGCTCGCCGGGCCGTGGAGTCCGGCCTGACCACGCCGGCCGAAATCCGCCGCGTGATGGGCTTCTCCGACGCACCCTAACCGGCCGCTTGCGGCTTAGCAATCGACAAAACCAACAGAACGAAACCTAACACGTGCCCAACACCCAACCGTCCAAATCACCCGCCATCTCGCTCGACGAGTTGACGGCCTTGAACGCCGAGATCGCCGCCCTGGTCCGGGCGGGTGTCCCGTTGGAAAAGGGACTGGCCGAGCTCAGCGACGACATGCCGGGACGCCTGGGACGCCTTGCCGCCGACGTGGCCCGACGTTGCGAGCGCGGCGAACCGCTGGGCGACGTGCTTGCCGATCCGGCGCTCTCGCTGCCACCCGTCTATCGAGCCGTCGTTGTGGCCGGGATAAGGGCCGGTCGGCTGCCGGCCGCGCTGGAGACCCTCTCCACTTCCGTTCGCAATATGGCGGAAACTCGGCGGACGGTAATCACCGCGACGATCTACCCGGTCGTCGTGTTCGCGCTGGCCTGGACGTTTCTGGCCTTCTTTACCGCCAAGCTGGCGCCGAATCTGCTGGAGCCGGTCGAGCGGATGGACGTCGCCGGCCGGGGGATGCTCGCCTGGCTGGTCGAGTGCGGTCGTTGGGCCATCTGGTGGGGGCCCGTCGTGCCGATCGCCGCGGTCGTCGTCTGCGGCGTTTACTGGCTCAGCGCACGCCGGGCAACCTCGATCGAACCCCGGCTGGCCGGCCGGCTCTTCGGATGGCTGCCGTGGATGGGCCGGGCGATGCGATGGTCGCGAACGGCCACCTACGTCGAGATCCTCGCCATGTTGATTGAAAACCAAGTGCCGCTCGACGAGAGTGTCGTGCTGGCGGCGGAGGCGGCCGGAGGCGAGCGGCTCCACGCGGCCGCCACCCGGCTGGCCGAAACGCTGCAGCAAGGTGCGCTGCCGGGCGACCAATCACCGGGTGAGGCGGTCCGGCAAAGCCTGCGGCAGGCGGAGTTTCCCCCACTGCTCTGCTGGCTGATGGCAGCCGGCCAGCGCAAAGGCGCCTTGCTACCGGCGCTTCGCAGCGCGGCCCGAACGTATCGTCACCGGGCCCACCGTCAGGCCGAGCTCGCCCGCGTCTTCCTGCCGGTGGTCCTGACCGGACTGGTCGGCGGCAGCATCGTGTTGCTCTATGCCCTGATCCTGTTCGCACCCTATGCCTCGATCCTCGAAGGACTCGCCTCACCACCGTAAGCCCTATGACCGACGTGCATCCTCCCGAAAACAGCCGCCCCGGCAAGCTGACGACCGAACAGGCCGTCGAGCTCGCGGCGCGCGTGGCCGAGCTGTCGCAGGCCGGTCTGCCGTTGCCTGCCGGGTTGCGGGCACTGGGTGACGAACTCCCCGGCCGTCGCCAGCGGCGCAGCCTGCACGAACTGGCCGATCGGATGCAAGCCGGCCAGACGCTCGACGGGGCCGTCGAAGCCCTGGGCGATCGATTTCCGGCCTACGTTCGTGGCCTGATCGTTGCCGGCGTGCGTAGCGGCCGGCTGGCCGAGGTGTTCGAGGAGTTCGTCGAACTGCAACGCGACCACCGTGAACTCGTCCGTCGAGTATGGACGCGGCTCGCCTATCCGATCGTGCTGCTGACGATGTTGGGCGGGATGCTCCTCTTCTTGAAATACTACCTGATCGACGAGTTCGTCAAGATTTTTGAAGAGTTCGACGCCGAGTTGCCGATCGTGACGCAGGTCTTCATCGGCAGTTCGGGAGCCGGTTTGTGGCTCTTGCAGATCGGGGCCGCGCTGCTGAGCGGGACGCTTGTCCTTGCGTGGCTGATGCCCAGTGCGGCGTGGGCACCGCGGGTGGTCTACGCCGTACCGCTAATCGGACCCCTATGGCGCTGGAGTCGGCTCAAACAGTTCTCCGCCATGCTGGCCGTGCTGCTGCGGCAGGAGGTTCCCTTACCCGAAGCCTTGCGTCTGACCGCCGACGGCGTGGGCGAGGCACATTTGGCCCTGGGATGCCGCCGGGCGGCCGAGCAAGTCGAGGCCGGCATGCCGTTCTCGGAAGCGCTGGCGTCGCACCTCGCATTTCCGCCGAGCATCATACCGCTGGTCGAGTGGGGCGGGCAGGCGTCTGCCATGGACGACGCCCTGGGTGCCGCCGCCGAGATGTTCGCCGGACGCGTGCAGAGTCAAGAAGGCCTGATGAAAACCGTCGTGCTGCCGTTGACCTTCTTGGTGGTGATCGGTTTCGTGTCGTTTCTGGCCGTCGCCATGATGGCCCCCATGGTGTCGCTCGTCCGGAGTTTGTCGTTTGGAGCTCCAATGGCGTCGCAAACACCCGCCAACATGCTTGTCGGGCCAAGCTTGATCCTATTGGGGATTGCCGTGCTGGCGGCGATGCACCTGATCTCGCCCTCGGGCTCCCTCTCGCAACGCAACCCGGCACAACTCGTCCTGGGTGTGATCGGCTGGGTGCTGATCGTCGTCGGCTGCGTCGGGATCGCCGGAGGCTTCCTGATCGTCCTCGGGTTCGGCGGGCTGGTTCTGTGGGGTGCAGTGGTGGTCGTCGGCGTGCAGATACTCGTCGGACGACTGACCGTTCGGCGCCGCGCCCTGTTGTGGGTAATGACGGTGGCCGCCGAGCGAATGATCCCGCTGGCGCCGGCCGTTCGGGCATTTGCCGAGGAGCACTGGGGGTTGTTTGCCCGGTGGCTGACCGTCCGGCGCCGCGCCCTGTTGTGGGTATTGGCGGTGGCCGCCGAGTGGAAGATCCCGCTGGCGCCGGCCGTTCGGGCGTTTGCCGAGGAGCGTTGGAGGCCGTTTGCCCAGCGTGCCCGGCAGATGGGCGACGCATTGGTAGCCGGGATGCCACCGTCGGAGGCCATCGAGCGGTTTCGCCGACTCTTCCCTCACGAGGCTGTGCCAATCCTCTGCGTCGGCTGCGAGGCCGGTGCGTTGGCCCCCGCGCTGCGTCAGGCCGCCGCCCGAAGCGACGATCACGACAACGTGTGGCAATCGCTGACCGGCAAAGTCGTCTATCTCTGCCTTCTGCCCTTCGGTGCCCTGGGCATCGCCAGCTTCATCGCGTGGAAGATCCTGCCGGCTTTTGTCTTTATCTTTGACGACTTCGACGTCGAAATGCCGTTGCCAACGCAAGTTGTAATCGAAGTTGCGTCGCTCTTTTTCGACAACGCACTGCTGGGTGTGCCGATCGTACTAACAGCCGTCTCGCTACTGCTCTACATCCTGGGCCGCTACACGGGCGTGATCCGCTGGAACCTGCCAGGCATCGACCGGATCACGCGGCGGCTGGACACGGCCGTTGTTCTGGAGGTGACGGCACTGATGCTCCAGCGCGAACACCCATTATCACAGGGGGTCGCCACGCTGGCGCGAACGTATCCCCGGCGGTCGATCCGCCGCATGCTGGAGAAGGTGTGGCGGGACCTGCAAGCCGGCACCGACCTGCACGACAGCCTCTACGCCCGAGGACTGATCCGTCGGGCCGATTGGGCCGTGCTCCGGGCGGCTGGCTCGGCGGGCAATCTCCCCTGGGCGCTGAATGAATTGGCCGACAGCAACCGCCGCCGGATGGCCTACCGGCTGCAAGCGCTCGTACACCTCTTGTTCCCGCCCGTGCTGATCGCGATCGGCGCGTTGGTGGGGCTTTTCGTCGTCGCCATGTTTCTGCCAATGATCACCCTGATTGAAGGAGTGCTGGGGTGGTAAACCGCCGTGCCTTCACGTTACTGGAAATGATCGTCGCCTCCGTGCTGATCGGCACGATGCTGACGCTCTGCCTGCAGGTGCTGACCGCCACCGTCGCCGCCCGACGCCGGGCCGAGATCCGCCTGATCGCCCTGCAGCAGTCGGCCAACGTGATGGAACGCCTTGCTGCCGTGCCGTGGGAGGACCTCAGCGAAGAGAATATTGCGAAGCTTCAACTCGATAAGCAGGTCCACCGCTTGCTACCGGAGGCCCAACTCGATATCGAGATGACCGTACCGCCCGACGAACCACCCGCCAAACGAATTACCGTCTCGATCGGCTGGTCCGACCGGGCAGGGCAACCGGTTCGGCCCGTGCGCGTGGTGGCCTGGAGGTATGGGGGGATTTAGGATTTAGGATTTGGGATTTCAGATTTAGGATTGGTGATGGAATGAAGCGTCGACGTGGGTTTAGTTTGATTGAGTTGGTCGTGGTGATTTCCGTGGGATCGGTGTTGCTTGGAGTGACGGTGGGTGTGTTCCATCTGCTGTTTCGCATGGAGCACACGGCCCGGCAATACGTGCATCAGTCCGCCGTGACCGCACAACTAGCCGATCGGTTCCGCCGTGACGTCCATCAGGCCGTCGACGCCACCGTAGCCGACGACGACGCCGGGCAGTTGACCCTCTCGCCCGGGCATACGATCGTCTACCAGCCGCGGCCGGGGGAACTCGTGCGCGTGGAGCGGATCGACGGGGCCGATCGGTGCCGCGAGACGTTCTCGCTGCCGCCGCAAACGACCGTCTCCATGGAAATCGCCGACGTCGCCGGATCACGCCTGGTTCGCTTGCGGCTGGTCTCGCAGGGTTCGTCCGGGTCGGCCCCCGGGCGCGAACTCTGCATCGAGGCCCTGCTGGCAAGCGACCACCGCTACGCCCGGACGGCTGTGCCCACCACCGAACAGGACGCGAGATAACCGCATGAATAGTCATTGCCGTCAGACCGCTGGCAGCCACCCACCCGCCCGCCGCGGCGCCGTGCTGATCGCGGTGATCGTCTGCGTAGTCGTCGGATCGGCCGTCTTCCTTTCGATCTTGAAGATGACCGCGGCCGGCCGCAACGTGTTGCAGAGCGAGTCGCAACGAATCCAAGCGGAGTGGCTGGCCGAATCGGCCCTGCAACGAGCCGCCGCACGGCTGGCCGCCGACCCCGACTACGCGGGCGAGACCTGGAACGTGTCGGCCGTTGGACTTTCCATGCCGCAGTCCGCCAAGGTCCGCATCGACGTGGAGCCCGTCGCCGGGCGTGCGGACCGCCGCCTGGTCCGCGTCCGGGCCGACTATCCCGACCATCCTCATTACCGAGTCCGATACGAAAAGCAAACGGTGGTCCACGCACCATCCCCCGACGGAGAAGAGCCATGAGAAACCGAACACACTGCGGCTTTACCCTGGTAGAACTGCTGGTGGTGATCGCCATCATCGGCATCCTGATCGCGCTGATGCTGCCGGCGATTCAGTCGAGCCGCGAAACGGCGCGGCGGGCGAGGTGCCTGAATAACCTGTCCCAACTCGGAATCGCCGTGCAAGGCTACCAAGGGGCCCATGGCGTTTTGCCCCCTGGTGTGACCGATCCCCAGGGCCCGATCGCCAGCCGGCCCCGGGGCCACCACGTCGGTTGGATGATCCACCTGTTGCCCTACATCGGCGAGCAGGTCACGTTCCAGCACATCGATCGCTCACTTGGCGTCTACGATCAGGCGAACGCCTCGGCCCGCGGCGTGCCGATCGACCTGTTCGTGTGCCCTTCCTATTCGGGCACCTCGAACGCGGTGGGCGGGTGGATGAGCAACTACGCCGGGTGTCATCACGACGTCGAGGCCCCGATCGATGAAGACAACCACGGCGTCTTCTATCTCAACAGCCGCATCAGCCCCAAGGAGATCCTCGACGGCGCCACTCATACGATCTTCGTC
>JABMRB010001081.1 GCA_013202865.1 Candidatus Nealsoniibacteriota bacterium
CAACGGCCGTGTACGGGGCACACATGATCGGATGGCTCTAAACACCAACACGCCGGGCGAGCCCGGTCGCTAAGAGCTATGAGTAACGGGCTTTCTGACTGCTCACTGCTCACTGCTCATAGCTCACTGCTCATAGCTCTTAGCGACCGGGCTTGCCCGGCGTGTTGGTGTTTAGAGCCATCCGATCATGTGTGCCCCGTACACGGCCGTTGCGACGACGATCCACCCGGTCAGCAACCAGGCCTTCCAGGGGGCAATCTGCGGGGCGTTGTCGTCCGGGTACGTCCGCTTCTTCAGCAGTGAGGCCGCCACCAGTTCACGTGCGTAGTGGATGCCCGTGCGTCGCCGTCGTCGCCGCGTCTTCTGAATCGGAGCGATCATACGAATTCCTTTTCTCGTGCCTCGCGCGAGGGCGTACGCAATAGATCGAGTAGCGCGGCGGCCACGCGGGCCGGTTGCAGTTGACGCATGCACGGGTGATCCGGCAAAGGACACCGCTCGCGGTGGCATGGCGAACACTCGACCGGACGGCGGACCACTGTCACCTGCCGACCGCACGGTTGCCACTGTTGCGGATGGTTCGTGCCGCTGAACAACACGACCACGGGCGTATCGACGGCAGCCGCCAGATGGGCCGGTCCCGAATCGGCACCCACGGCCACGTCGGCCATCGCAAGCAGTGCGGCCGACTCCGCGATCGAGAGCATGCCGGTCCAATCGACCACACCGGGCCAGGGCAACTCGCCGAGAATCTTCCGCGAGATGGCCCGATCCTTACGCCCGCCGATCAGCACCACCTGCGCACCGCAGGAAACCACCAGCCGGCCCAGCAGTTCCCGCCAGTGTTCCACCGGCCACTGTTTCGCCCGGCTGCCGGCACCAACGTGCATTGCCACCAGCGGCCGGGGATGCGAGCCCTTTCCAACGCGAGCCTCGGCAAGTTGTGTTGGGTGGCGCAGCCACGGGAGGTACTCGCTCGAGGACCTCTTGTTGCTGCGCAACCCCGACACTTTTCCGACAGAGCGGGAGAAGTGGCATCGCGGATTGCGGAAAAGTGTCGGGGCTACCCGCTTATCGATGGCCTCCAAACGCTCAAGAACGCTCCGGTGTGCCTCTTCGGCGATCGCGAACCGCGGCCGCCGGTCCGTCGTCGCCGACGGCCGAATCTCCAGCTTGTCGAGCAGGGCCCATCGCGACTCGACCTCGGGCCGATCGGGGACGTAGTCGGCACTGTCGGTCAACAGGAACCCGCCGCCGCCACTGGCCCAGCCCAGCCGGCGCCGGGCCCCACAGAGCCAAAGCACGATCGCCAGCGGGAAGTCGCCCCGGACGTCGATCCCCAGGTCGATCCTCCGTCGCCGCAGTCGCAATCCCCACCAGAGCATCGCCGCGATCCATGCAAACCGGATGAGACGACCCCGGGCGAAACGGTTGATCCGCGAGACATGGACGCGATCCACTTCCGGTGCGGCCTCGAACACGGCACGGTTCCAAGGCCCGGCCAGCACTTCGATCGACGCGGCCGGGTAGCGTTGTCGCAGGGCAGGCAGCATCGTGGTCGTAATGATCGCATCGCCCAGATGATCGAGCTGGATCAGCAGGATCACGTTGGGATCGGCCCCTGTTGCCGCTTGCGGCTTAGCAATGTCACGCGAGAAACTGCTAAGCCGCAAGCGGCTGCCCCATCCACTCCAGAATCCACGCACCTTCCTTGCCGCCGGGAACAAAACCCCGCCGACGTAGTCGATCACCGCAAACGCCACGCGCCACCGCAGCCGGACGTAGCGATAGCTACCCAGCGGCCGCCGTCGCAGGTGCTCTACGGTCTTGTGTGTTTGTCTAATCATGGTCTTGTACCACGTACGACCCTCTCATACGCCACGCGGGTCACTTCGGCGGCGGTCTTCCATGTGAAACTTGTGCGGACCAACTCGGCGAGCGATGCACTGCGGCCGCGTGCCATGGCGTCGACGACCGCGCGGCGGATGCCGCGAAGATCGCCCGGCTTGACGTACGCCGCATGGGGTCCGAAATACTCCCGGGCACACCCGCCATGGGGCAGCACCAGCGGCGTGCCCGACATGCCGGCCTCCAACGCCGCCAGACCGGGTGTCTCGAACCAGCCGGGCAGCACCAGACAGCCGCACGCCGCGTAGGCACTACCCAGCAACGGGTCGTCGTGGTCGATCCGCGGTACGAACCGCACGTTTCCGTCGGCCGCGCGGCGGCAGGCATGCATGTAGGCCTCGTGTCCGGGAACCGTATCGCCGAGGATGACGACCGGCACCCGCGTTCCCCGCATGGCGCGGATCAACCCGAGTTGGTTCTTCCGCGGCTCGATCCGTCCGGCACAGAGGACGAAACCTTGCGCGCCCGCCAGGCGAGCAAACGGCTCCGGATCGGCCGTGGCGAACCGCTCATCGGCGCCGTTGGGTACCACGTGGATTTGCTGCCGCGGCACGCGAAAGTATCGCACGAGCTGCTCCGCTTCGGCATTGGAATTCGGCAGCAGCAGGTCGACCGACCGATAGAGCCGTCGTCGCCACGAGGGCAGCCACGGACAGGCGGACCGGGCCATGAATCGTGCTCCGGCCGCCGCACGCCACGACCAGCTTCGCGGCTCGCGCAGGCAATTGGCCGGGTCGAACCAGGCGATCGTCGAGAGCACCACCGGCGTGCCGCGGCGCCGGGCCGCTTCGACCACCGGCACGTGCTGCGGCAGGCTACCGAGCAGGTGCAGGCAATCGACACAGCGTCCCCCGCTGCCGGTGGCACTGTCGAGGCGATCCTCCCACGGCCGCCATAGCCGGGCCTGCACGCCCACCGAGGGCAACGTTCGGACCATCGCCCCCATTTGGATCTCGCCACCGCCGGGCGAATCCATCGCCGCGAAATCACCGGCCAGCAGGACGTGGCGAGCGTAGCTACGGTCGCCAGACCGTGGGCAATTGCCCTCACAATCCACGCTCTGGCGAGCGTAGCTACGGTCTTGCTGGCGTTCAGCCGTGTTGGTGTCTGTTCTGGTCATGCGATGCTAAGAACTCGTACAGGAATAACTTCCCGAGTCAGTTCTTGGGTGTCGGCTTTGAGCTTCGAGCTTTGAGCTGTGAG
>JABMRB010000113.1 GCA_013202865.1 Candidatus Nealsoniibacteriota bacterium
AACACCACATTAGTTTGGGTGGCATGAACTTGACTTAGGGCAACCGAGAAGAAACGGGACTCGACGTAACCTGTTGAAGTAACACAAGTTGGAGCTGGCCTCCGGCAGCGGCCGTCGTCGTAAGTGGGATTCGGCGTTTTGTGCGAAACGGGTGGTTGCGTCGATCTGCATAACTCGTTTTCCTGAAAGGAGTTACGGAGAAATTCGACTCTTTCTTCGACTTTCGCTCAATCGCCCAGTCGATCATTCTGAGCTAATTCTAATCGACGTAACTCCTTATTCCAAGCTGACTTATTGGCCGCCGCGCCCGGGTTGCGGGCCGGCTGAGTCGGTAAAGATCCTCTTGTGGCTGCGCCACCCGGACACATCTTGCGAATGAGTCTTCCCGATCGCCGAGCTTTCTGCGCAAGAGTGTCCGGGCTACCCGTCTCCACGTTTACGGTGCGAAGCGGTAAGATGAACGGAGCCTAGCGGCGGCGGCAATCCCGGCAAGGAGAACGCAGATGGTTCGGCACATCGGCAGGCGGCGGACATGGACGGCGGTGGTGGTTGCCGTGGGGTTGATCTGGTGCGGGGTGGCTCGTGCCGAAGATGCTCGAAAGACAAGCGACGGCGCAGCGTTTCAGGCCGCCATCGAGGCCGATTGGGTGGCCCAGGAGCGGCGGCAAGATCGAGCGGTCGATGCGCCCCAGTCGATCCGTGACGCGGCCGCCCGGGCCGAGAAACTCCTGAACAATCTGCGGCGGATGCCCGACGGGCCGGACGTCCGCGACGAGGCGAATGCTCTCGAACGACTCCGGCAGCGGACCGGTGCGGTGGAAGTGCTCGACGCGCCTGCCCGCGCGGCGTTGTATTACGAGATCCGTCGTTGCACCCGGGCGTTGGCGTTGAAGAACCCGCTGCTGGCCGACCGGCCAATCGTCTTTCTGAAGCGGCGGCGGTTCGTCTGCCAGATGCTGCACGAGTACATCGGCTACTACTACAACTACGGCGATCTGGCCGGCGGCGGCGTCTACGTGTTGCTGGAACCGGGCCGCTCGATGAAAACACGCGACCTGATCGGCGGCCGGCTGCCACGCGGCAACTACGCGACCGCCGCGGTGTCGCACGACGCGGCGACGATCTACTTCGCCTTTGCCGAAGTCCGAGACCTCCAACGCGACCACCAACCGCTGAGCAACTGGAAGAAGCTCCCCTCGGCCGCCGACGTGCCGGACGACCTGAACTACTACACGTCCGGCCGCAGCAGTTTCCACGTCTATGCGATGGGTGCCGCCGGCGAAAACCTCCGCCAGCTTACCGACGGCCCGGAAGACGACTTCGACCCGTGCCCGTTGCCCGACGGCGGCGTGGCGTTCATGTCCAGCCGCCGGGGCGGGTTCTGCCGGTGCGACAACCCGTTCGAGCCGATCCCCACCCACACGCTGCACCGCATGGACGCGTCCGGGGCCAATGTCCGCATGCTCTCGGCACACGAAACCAACGAGTGGCATCCGTCCGTGCTGGCCGACGGGCGGATCGTCTACTGCCGCTGGGATTACGTCGATCGCTCAGCGGCCCATTTTCACGGCCTCTGGGTGAGCAATCCCGACGGCAGCAACCCGAGCGTGCTGTTCGGCAACTACACCCAGCGGATTAGCACCTGTTTTCAACCGCGGGCGATTCCCGGCTCCAACCGGATCGTGTTCGTCGCCGGGGCCCATCATGCCAACGTGGGCGGATCGTTGGCGATTTTCGACCCGGCCCGCGTGAAGCTCGATCCCAAGACGGGTCAGGACCGGTTCGACTCGATCGAGATCCTCACGCCCGAGGTCTGTTTCCCCGAGGCCCCGAACGGTTGGCCCGCGAGCTACTTCAGCGGACCTTGGCCGCTCTCGGAGGACTATTACCTCGTGGCGTTCAGCTTCGATCCGTTGCCCGGTATGGGCTCGGGCGAGCTGCGCGACACGGAGACGGGGATCTACTACTTCGACCGTTTCGGCAACCTCGAATTGCTCTATCGCGAGCCGGGGATTGCATGTACGGGCCCCATGCCGCTGGCGCCGCGCCGCACGCCGACGGCGATCCCGGACGTTTCCGATCCGGCGCTGGGTGACGAAGGCGAGTTCGTACTGGCCGACGTTAACTGGAGCTTGCTGCCGCTGCCCGAGTCGCGGCCGATTCACACGTTGCGAATCTTTCAGATCTTGCCCAAGGAGTCGACGCACATCGCCAACCGGCCGCGGATCGGGCACGCCAACGCCGAATCGGCCCGGATGCTGCTGGGTACCGTGCCGGTCGAGCGAGACGGGTCGGCCTATTTTCGCGCCCCGGCCGGGGTGCCGCTCTATTTTCAAGCGGTCGATGCCAACGGCCGGGCCGTGCAGAGCATGCGGAGCGTGACGTATCTGAAGCCGGGCGAGCGGCGCGGGTGCGTCGGTTGTCACGAGCGGCCGGGCACGACGCCGCCACGCCGCCCGTTGGCCGCACTGCGGCGCCCGGCGTCGACGATCGAGCCGGGCCCCGACGGCACGCGTCCGTGGAGCTACCCGCGGCTGGTCCAGCCGGTGCTCCAGCAGCATTGCGTGCGGTGTCACGACGGTTCGCAAGGCCCCGAGAAGAGCCCGCTGGTGTTGACCGGGCAACCTGCGGGGAGTTTCACGACGTCCTACGAGAGCCTGCGACCGCACGTGCGGTGGCACGAATGGGGCGGGCAGACAATCACTCCAATCGTCACCCGCCCCGGGCGTCAAGGCGCCGACGAGAGCCCGTTGAGCCGCATCCTCGAGGACGCCACGCATCGCGAAGCGGTCAAGATGTCCGACGCCGGGCGGCGCCGGATCAACATCTGGCTCGACGGCAACGTGCCGTTCTATGGGACGTATCGGGCCGATCAGCAGCGGGTCCAGCAGGCAGGCGGTGTGCCGACGACGCCCATCCTTCAGTAGGGTGCGGTCTAGCCCATTGCCGCGGCGGGGCAGTCTCGATAGAATGCTAATCTGAGAGGTCGGCAAATGGTGCCGGGCCTGCGGGGGTTCGTAGTGACCCGATTTATCGGGTCTGGATCGCCAAAACCGCATGAATGCGGTCACTACGAACCGGCCCAACGGGTGACGCTGACGGTTTGGAGAAAAGACGTATGGCTTGGCAGTACAGCGAGAAGACCAAACAACTGTTTATGGATGCCGTGCATGGCAAACCGGGGAGCCATCTCGGTGAGATCGAAGACCCGGACGGGGTCGGCGAGCACGGGTCGATCGCATGCGGCGACGCGATGCAGTTCGCGTTTCGGGTGAAGCGACACGCGACCGACCCGACCAAGGACGTGATTACCGAGGCGAAGTACCTGACGTTCGGATGCACCTCGGCGATTGCCGCCTCGGAGGCGCTCTGCGCGATTATCGATCAGGGCGAGTACACGCCGATCGAGGCACTGAAGATCAGCAACCAGGACATCGTCGAGTTTCTCGAAGGGCTGCCTAGCCAGAAGATCCACTGCTCGGTGATGGGTGCCGAGGCCCTGGAGGCGGCCGTCTTCAACTGGGCTCAGCGCCGGGGTGTCGATCTGGAAAACCTGGGTGTCGACCTGCACACCGACGAGCAGGACGAGGGCCGGATCGTCTGCAAGTGCTTCTCGATAAGCGAGCCCTACCTGCGGCGGAAGATCAAGGAGTTGAACCTGCGGACGATCCCGGATATCACCGCCGCGGTCAAGGCCGGCGGGGCCTGCATGTCGTGCCACCATGTACCCGGCGGCCTGCAAGATCTGCTCGACGAGACCTGGGGAACCGACAAGGAAAGACCACAGGGCGAGCCGGTGATGGTTACGTCGATCGGCGGACTGAGCACCCCGCAGCCGGCCCGGCGGGAGTCGGAACTCTCCCCCTACCAGTTCGGCAAAAAGATCGAGCACGCCATGGATGAATACGTCCGCCCGATGTTGCAAAAAGACGGCGGCGACCTGGAGATCATCGACATCAAGGAGATGCTCATCTATTGCAAGCTGGCCGGAGCTTGCGCCGGCTGCGCGGGCGCCAACCAGACGCTCAAGATGATGGTCGAGCAGACGCTCAAAGAAATGGTCGACGAACGTGTCCGCGTCGTCGCGGTGTGAATCGTAGCACAAGAGTAACTCGATGAAAACCATCTACACCGACAACAACGCCACGACCGCCGTCGCTCCGGAGGTCTACGAGGCGATGATCCCGTACCTGACGGCAAACTACTTCAACCCCAGCTCGATGTACGAACCGGCCCGGGCCACCGCCGACGCCCTGACGGACGCCCGAAAGACGATCGCCGGACACCTGGGTGTGGCCGATCCGAAACAGATCCTGCTGACCTCCTGTGCCAGCGAGAGCAACAATACGGCCATCTTCGGCGCGGCGAAGGCCAATCCGAACCGCCGCCACGTGATCACCACCGCCGTAGAACACCCGGCCGTCCTGGAAGTCTGTAAGGACCTTGCCCGTAGCGGCTTTCGCGTCACCTTCCTGCCGGTCGATACGGACGGTAATCTCAGCGTCGAGGACTTCATCCGGGCGCTGGACGCCGACACGCTGCTGGTGACGATCATGCACGCCAACAACGAGACGGGCGTGGTCTTCCCCATCGAGCAGCTTTCCCGATTGACCAAGGAGACCGACCCGTCGATCGTCTTCCACACCGACGCAACGCAATCGGTGGGCAAGCTGCCGATCGACCTCAACGGCAACTTCCGCCACGTCGACCTGCTCTCCTTCTCCGGCCACAAGTTACACGCGCCGAAGGGAATCGGGGCGCTCTATATGAAGCGGGGCACGCCTTGCCGCCCGTTGCTGATCGGCGGACACCAGGAAGGCGGTCGCCGAGCCGGCACCGAGAACGTTCCCTATATCATCGCCCTGGCCAAGGCCGTGGAACTGGCTACCGAGCACATAGAGGACGAGCAGACGCGAATCCGCGCCCTGCGCGACAAGCTGGAGCAACGGCTCGAAGACGTCATCCCGCACGTGCAGATCAACGGCAAGGGGGCCCAGCGGCTGCCGAACACGTCGAACATCTCCTGTCACTTCATCGAAGGCGAGGGGATGCTCTTTGAACTGAGCCAAAACGGGATCTGCGCCTCCAGCGGCTCGGCCTGCACGTCCGGCTCGCTGGAGCCGTCCCACGTGCTGATCGCGCTGAACGTCCCCTTCACGGCCGTACACGGCTCGATCCGGTTCAGCTTCAGCCGATACAATACCGACGAAGACGTCGACCGAATCGTCGAAGTCTTTCCCGAGATCGTCGCCAACCTCCGCAAGCTATCGCCCTATTGGGACAACGAGACCAACAGCCCCCGCCCGGAAGCGGACGGCCTGGTGTGGCGGACGCAGTAACCCGCGTGGGCAGCACGGCCCTATTGGGAGATAATGGGCGTATGTGGTACAATAGACTGCGGCGATTCCATTTAGGATACGATGATGAAGACGACTGAAGTGATTTCGATTGATGGACGGCAGGCCGTAGAATTGCCGGACGAATTCTGTTTTCAAAGCGCGACTATTTCGATCCGCCGAGAAGGCGAGGCCGTCATTTTGGAGCCGCTGAAATCCAACACTTGGCCCACGGGGTTCTTTGAAGACATTCGCATCGACGACTCAGCCTTCGTTCGTCCGCCGCAAGGCGAAACACCGCCCACCCCCGCGATTGATTCGCGGTAACCGTCATGCCGTACCTGCTGGATACGAATACATGCAGCGACGTTCTCATCGCGGCCCAAGCCTTGGTGGGCGGCCTGACTCTTGTCACGGCCAACATGGACGAATTCCAACGCGTGCCAGGCTTGGCGGTGGAGAATTGGCATGCGGACACACAATAGTGCCGGCCCGCAAGTCATGGCCAGTATAGTGTTCCCCGAAGTCCAACTCCGACGCACCGCAGCGAAGTTGGAAGGAAGGCTGCACTAATCACTATTCAAGCTTTGAGCCCAATTACAGAATGAATGGGCCTTGGGGTGGCTTTTGCCGACGAAAACGTATTGCGAAAGCGAGTAAGCACGATGAACCGCCTGGCACAGGGGCCGAGAGGATCCAGATCCGAACCGACGTGGGGATTCTGGTTAGTCCTTGCAGGGATCTTCGGCGTTCTTCTCTTCATCCTTGTCTTCATCTTGCTAGAGTTCTTTCAGGGCCGGCAGCGTGTCGGCCTCAGCCATTCGGATGCATTAGAACGGGCCTATACGTGTCTGCAGAATCGGGATTTCGACGCTGCCATCACCTATTGCAACATCGCGATCAAGCACGATCCCGTATTCGGCTCTCCGTACATGTTGCGGGCGCACGCGTACGAAGGGAAAGGAAACCTTGATCAAGCCATAGCCGATTACACGCAAGAAATACGACTGTGCCCTGGCGGGGGTTCCGATTACATCTCGCGGGCTATAGCTTATGAGAAGAAGGGAGACCTCGAAGAAGCTCTTTCAGACTACACCACGGCGATAATGGGAAACCCGTCTAACCAGTCCTTCGTGAAAAGGTGTGCCAGTACGCGCGTTGACTGCATCAAAGAGTCGAATACAGGCAAAAGGTACGCTCTCAGTGAAATGATCGCTCTGTACGATGATGCCATCCGGCGGTGCCCAGATGACCCTGCCCTCTACATCTGCCGTGGTTCCCTCTACCGTGCAACAACCCGCCACAATGAGAGAGCTGTTGCCGAGTACAGCCAAGCGATCCGACTAGATGCAAAATGCGCCGAGGCCTACTACTGCCGTGCCGAGGCTGAGGAATCCCTAGGCGAGTGGGACAATGCTGTTTCCGACTACAGTGAAGTTATCCGGTTGGGAACGGCGCATTACATGGTCTCGGCGTACGCAGGCCGGGGCGCGATCTACCGAATGAAAGGCGAGACAGACAAGGCCAAGGCCGACTTTGCCAAATCCGAGGAACTGAGCTCGGGGGCAAAGCTCGATTAGTGATTAGGCGTTGTCTTGTTGAGGAAAAAGGGGTGGAATGAGCCGATGGCCGGATCTTTGAAGGGCTGCGGTCAAAGCTTGACCCCAATACCACGCCAATGCCACGGGGCCGCGGTTTGTACAACCCTTGCAGGGTTGGCGGTCGGGTGTCACACGCGACCCAGGGTGGCGCTCCGCGGCTTCGCCGCTGCGCTTACCCTGGGCTATGATGTTACATCCCTTCGGGATGACCTGATGCCCGCGGCCACAAAAGGGCGGGTAGCCTAACCTCTCTTCCGAAATAGCTTGTGAAGTGGCACCGGACGCGTGTTCTAGGTATGATGATCCTTCACGGCTACTGCCTGCCAAGGAGAATCCCCATGACCACACGTTCTACGATCGGACGACGCGGGTTCCTGCAAAGTGCCGCTGCGGCGACGCTTGCCGCGCCTGCATTGGGCGCTGCCGGCAGCGACGCCCGTCCCAACCTGTTGATTATCCAGACCGACCAGCAAAGCTCCTGGACGCTGGGGGCCTACGGCGGAACGCTGGTCGGCACGCCGCACATCGACCGCATCGGTCGTGAAGGGGCCGTGCTCGAACAGTTCTTTACCAATAGCGCCGTCTGCACGCCCTCGCGCGGCTGCATGATCACCGGGCGATACCCGCATAGCCATGGGGCCTACCGCAATAACCTCGAACTGGGGCGCGACGAAGTTACCTTGGCCGAGTTGCTCCGCCGGGGCGGCTACCGGACCGGCTATGCCGGCAAGTGGCATCTCGACGGGCCGCCCAAGCCGGGATGGATGACGGCGGAACGTTCCATGGGCTTCACTGACTGCCGCTATATGTTCAACCGGGGCCATTGGAAGAAGATCGTCGAAGCCCCCGACGGCACGGCCAAGGTACACCCCTACCAGGTGATCGGCGACGAGAAGACGTTCACCACCGATTGGCTGGCCGACAAGACGATCGACTTCATCGGCCGCAATCGCGATAAGCCGTTCTGCTGGATGGTCAGCATCCCCGACCCGCACGGCCCGTTCACCGTCCGCGAACCTTACGACACGATGTATAAGCCGGACGACATGCCCGTCCCGTCGACGGTCAATCAGGTGGGACTTCCGTGGCAACCCGCTGCGGACGCCGCAGCCAAGCGGAAGAAGGCCGGGCAGCCGGTCGGCCGGGAAGCCCGCTGCCGGCAGGCCAAGGCCAAGTACTGCGGATTGGTCAAGTGCATCGACGACAACGTAGGCCGAATCCTCGGCTGCCTGAAAGAGCAAGGCATCCTCGACGAGACGATTGTCGTCTTCACGACCGACCACGGCGAATACATGGGCGAGCACGGCTTGTATGGCAAGAATCAACTCTACGAGACGGCCTACCACCTCCCGTTCCTGGTCCGTTGGCCCGAGAAGATCGCCGCCGGCACGCGGATCGACCGAATCGTCAGCACGGTCGACGTGCAACCGACGCTGGCCGGCTTGATGGGCGTCGCGCCCAGCGGTCGCGAACAGGGCCACGATGCCTCGCCGATGCTTTGCGGCCGGAAGACCGAGTGGACCGACGCATCGTGGCTGCATCACAGCAGCCTGGAGCGGGCCGGTGTCTTCACACCCGAATACGAACTGGCCCTGATCCGCGGCGGCGGCCACATCCTGTTCGACCGCGTCAACGATCCCGAGCAGACGCGCAACCTTTACAGCGACCCGGCCAAGAAGGCCGTGGCCGACGAGTTGACCGCGCGGGTGATTGCCCATCATCGCGAGGTGAAATCGTCTGCGCTGGAGTGGCTCGAAACCTAGAGCGGATTATGAAATTGCGTGACACACGGTCGTTGCTACGATTGATCGTGAGCATGAATCCCGCCGGCTTGCCCGGCGGATCGTTCGGCTTTTCGATACCATGCCGTACGCGCTTCCACTGCGCCCCGCTCCG
>JABMRB010001082.1 GCA_013202865.1 Candidatus Nealsoniibacteriota bacterium
CCGGCGACGTGATCACCGGCCAGGCTGGCTCGTCCTCTGGCGAGGCTGGACAAAACTACAACTCATGCTCGACGGCTACCTCGCCGCCAAGCGAAAACAATGTGGGTAAACCTAAGGTGGTCGCCCGTGCGACCGTAAATTCGCCCGAGCGGGCCGCAGTTACCCCAGTCGAACAGGTGCAGGTAGTCGATGCCGCCGAACTCGCGTCGTGCCTCGTCGACCGCCCGATCCAAGTGCAGCGTGCCCTGCTTGGCGTCGTAGAGCGGATCGTAGGACCAGAGGAATCGCTGGCGGAAGTTGAACACCTCGCGAAACCACGGCTTCCGCGGCGAGACGGGCCTGGCCCACTCGCCGAGCCAGTTGCGATACGCCACAAGCGCATGGTGCCAATCGCCGTCGGTGGTCGTAATCAGGGCCTCGGCCGTGGTGAACCGCTCGCCCGGCCGAAGCGTCTGCTCGGGATATTCGACGCCGACGGTGAACTGCCCGCTCTGCTTTTCGAGCAGGTAGTACTTCCGCAGGCACGTGGTATCGGTGGTCCGCAACGACAATCCGCGCCCGTCGGCCGGGTTGAACGTGTCGACAAACTGCACGGGAAACCGGCCGCCGTATCGCTCGCGCAAGGTACACGGGCGGTTGTCGAACACGGCCCCGCACTTGGGAAACAGGTAGTAGGCGTCCTCCACTCGCCGGCCCAGCCGATACGGCCCGACCGACGGTGCGATCAGCGTCACCTTGTGCGGGCCCGGTCCGTCGTTGTGCAGCGTGGCGGTGATCGCGAGGCTATCTTCGCCCACCGGCCGCAGCGAGAGTTGCAGCCGGAGGCCTTCGATGCCGCGGATCTTGTATCGTTCTTGGGACGCGTCGACACTTATCACGTCGTCTGCGGCGATGTCCTTGCCATCCACGTTCAGTTTCACCAGATTGCTCGTTACAGGGTCAACCAGGGTGGCTGGGGCAAAGCGCAGCGGTGCCCCAGAGGCGTTGCGATCTGGGGCTTCGCTGCGCTCAGCCGCCAGCCACCCAGCGGCCAACGGCGGGGTTTCTTCGAGTGCCTCGGGAAACGCGCGGGCGGCGCCGGTTCGTAGCGTGACGCCGGCTACCGCAAAGGCTGCCTGCTTCGCCCGGTCGCAGAGCACTACCGCGGCGAGCCGCTTCGACGGGTCGGCGGCGGCGACGACGACCTGGACGCTGGCGCCGATGCAGAACTGCCGCGTCGCGGCGTTCATCGGCAGGCACTCGTCGACCGTGCCGTCGGCGTAATGGAGCCGAATCCGGAAGCGATCCACGTCGCGGATAACGGTCAGTTTCCCGCCGCCGTAGCACGGTTCGTCGAGCCCGTCGAACTGGGCCAGCAACAGCAGATAGACCTCCGTGGCGGCCGCGTCGACCGGCAGGCGGAGTTCGGCCTTCTCGCCCAGCGGCGTGGCCGCCAGATCGGGCCGCTGCCGGCGCAAGGCAAACGGGATGCCCTCGATCGTGACGTTCGCCTCGGGAAACCAGCCGGCAAGCTGCAATCGCTGCCGCCACGTGTCGCTCTCCGCTGCGTTGCTCTGCCTGGTGGCAACCGAATCGATCGGCACGGCCCGATGATCGGTCCAATCGGTACCGGATTGGAAATCGACGGCATCGCTCAGCTTCGTCGCCCTGACGACGTCGGTCAAGCGAATCTCGCTCAATTCCAGCAGACCATCGGCAGCACTCGACTGGACTTGCACGGCCAAGGCGGTGGCGGTGGGCAACTCGGCGGCCACGCCACGCAGGTCGACGCTGAGCGTGTGCCACCGCCCGTCGCGGATCAGTTCGCTGCCGTGGACCAACGCCCGATAGTCGATCCCGCCGCTACGAGGCTTGCCGATGGCACACACGGCATAATCGTGATGCGGCCGAGTGCCCGACGTGCGATAGCGGATCGCGACGTAGCGATGCTGCTCGAGCGAGACGGGCTCGGCCAGATTCCACGACCACTTCATCCCCCGACCCGGCCGGGTGACGCGAAACCGGCACACCCCGTCGGCAGCGTCCACGCGGTGGTGCTGCTCGTCGGCCGGATTGGCGAGCCAGTCGACGTGGAACGTCCACTCGGCCCCGGCAAGCGGAGCAATCCAATCGGGCTTCGGCGGCGAATCGTCGGCCGCGGGGGCAGCCAGGGCGGCGGCGACTAGAACGATCGGTCCGAGGAAGAGGTGTTTTCGCATGGGTCGGGCCCTTTGTGTGGTGGGCGTGTATTATCGACGGAAGTTGGTTGCGACGTCAAATCTCACCGTTTAGCGGTCGCCGGCACGGCGACGTGGGCGCAGGGTTCTCATCGCCGTGCCGGCGATGGCTAAACGGATCGGTGGCCCCGTACATGCGCATCAATCCGTATCGCCGCTATGGACTTTCGCCGTCCGGACAAGTTTGACCTGTCGGCGGCAGGTAAGACTAGATTCCCCTGGGATGATACTCCGATTGTATCGATAGCGCAAAAGAGGCAATCCCCGCGCGGACTTTGCCGGCGAGATAGGCAAAGTAGGTAGTACGGGAGGCCTGTTTTCGGCGGCCTCGGCCGATTGGAGGCTGCGATCGGGTGGATTCCGGCTTTTGCGTAGCACGGACATCGACGATAATTGAGAGCAACTTGGCGGCAGCGACGGCACGCCGACCGTCGCCCAAGGCCGCAACCTACCGGAGTACCACCGTGAAGATCCTGATCGCCACCAGCGAGGCGGTGCCATTTGCCAAGACAGGCGGATTGGCCGACGTCTGTGGGGCACTGCCCATCGAACTGGCACGGCTCGGCCACGAGTCGGCGCTGATCCTGCCCGCCTATCGAAACGTGCAGTATTGCGGACTGCCGATCGAACGGCTGGGTATCGATTTCATCGTACCGATCGGCAGCAAGACGGTCACCGGCCATCTGCTGCAAGCTCGGCTGCCCGAGGTCGACGTGCCGGTCTACCTGGTCGAGCAAGACCAATACTACGATCGCGACGACCTCTACGGCACCGACGGCAAGGACTATATCGACAACTGCGAACGGTTCGTCTTCTTCTGCCGGGCCGTGATGGAAGCGATCCGGCTGCTCGACTTGCAGGTCGACGTCGTGCATGCCAACGACTGGCAAACGGGCCTGCTTCCCGCCTACCTACAGGCCGAGTATCGCGGCGTGCCCGGCTACGAGCAGATCGTCAGCCTGTTCA
>JABMRB010001083.1 GCA_013202865.1 Candidatus Nealsoniibacteriota bacterium
CCAGAAGACGACGAGGTCCGCCGACCAGAAGACGACGAGGTCCGCCGACCAGAAGACGACGAGGTCCGCCGACCAGAAGACGACGACGCCCAGCTTACCGCTTACGCCCTTGGGCAACTCGGCGAGAAGGAGCGTGCCGAGGTCGAGACAAAACTGGCCCGTAGCGACACGGCTCGGCAGTTTGTTGAACAGACTCGGGCGTTGAGCGAACACGTTTACGCAGCCAATCGACAGGAGCCGTCCCCACAGCCGTCGGCCGAGTTACGCGCCGCGGTGGAGGACCATCTGCAAAAACAGGAGAACCCGACCATGAAAGCGAAACGTGCCGACGCCACGGAACACAAGTCCCGCCGGACCTGGGTAATGATCGCGGCCGCGGTCTGTCTACTGATCGCCGCCAGCCCCCTGCTGCTGCCGAGTCTTCAACCGGCCAGGGATACGGCCCTTTCGGATGCGGCGGGGGACGATCAGAGTGCAGCTTCCCGCCACGTAAGCCTCAAGCAAGTGAGCCCCCCAATGGAGCCACAGGCAGATCCGGCAGACGACATGGCAAACGACATGGCAGGCATCCCGGCCGAGATCGAGTCCCGCATCGCCAAGAGCCTGTACCCGGGCGTCGGAGATGACGAACTGCCCGTTCCATCGATAGACGCTCCCATGGGCATGGAGTCGATGGAGCCATCGGGCGTGACGGTCGCTACGACGCCATCAAGGCCAATGCCTCCGGGCCTGCCCAACGGGGTCGGAAACAACCCCCGCAGGGATAGGCAGGGAGACCTGCTCAGCCAATACGGGGGCGACCGGTTTCAAGGCGAAAAGCCGAGCGACGCGACGTCGGCAGGCAGCGGGCAGAGCGGCCAACTCGAAGTTGGTGGGCAGCCGGGCAGTGGACAGCCGAGTGCCGATCCCGGAGTACTCAAAGGGAGCCGAGCCGTTGGAGGCATTTCCCTCGAATACGGGGCAGCAGGCCAAACACAGGAAGACCGCTTGACGGTTCGCGAGAGACAGAAGGACACGCGCATCGCAGAGTTCGAGGCGGCCGCCAGGACCGCCACTCTGAAGCTCCAGGCGGCCACGGCCGGCGAGCGTAACAAATCCGCCTACGCCCTCCGGCCCTCTTTGCCCGGGGCAGGGCGTGAAAAGACTCATCCCCCCCACGACGACGACCCCTTCGGCGACCCCGCGCCCGACCGTACCACCCCCGGCACCGAGCAATACGACGCGATCGTCGAAAACCAATTCACCCCGGCAGTCGGTGAGCAGGCCCGGACGACGTTCTCGATCGACGTCGACACGGCCGCGTACGCCAACGTGCGGCGGTTCCTCACCTCGGGCCAATTGCCGCCGCCCGATGCCGTGCGGATCGAAGAGCTAATCAACTACTTCCCCTACGACTATCCCGAGCCCCAGGGCGAGCATCCCTTCTCCGTTGCCGTGGAAGTGGCCGCGTGTCCCTGGAACACCGGGCACCGCCTGCTGCGGATCGGACTGAAAGGCCGGGAGATCGACCGGCAGCAGCGGGGGCCCAGCAACCTGGTCTTCCTGCTGGACGTCTCCGGCTCGATGGACGAGCCCAACAAACTGCCGCTGGTCAAGCAGGGTATGAAACTGCTTGTGAAGCAACTCGGCGAAGACGACCGGGTGGCGATTGTCACCTACGCCAGCGGCACCGAAGTGCGGCTCCAGTCAACCAACGGACACCAGCGTCAAAAGATCCTCGACGCGATCGACGCGCTCTCGGCCGGCGGCTCGACGCACGGTAGCGCAGGCATCCAACTTGCCTACGAGCAAGCCACGCAGCATTTCATCGAAGGCGGCACCAACCGCGTGCTGCTGGCCACCGACGGCGATCTGAACGTGGGCGTTACCGACGACAACGAACTGGTCAAGCTGATTACCGAGAAGGCCAAGTCGGGCGTCTTTCTGACCGTGCTCGGCTTCGGCACCGGTAACCTCAAGGACTCGAAGCTCGAGAAACTGGCCGACAAGGGCAACGGCTCCTACGCCTACCTCGACGGCGTGACCGAGGCCCACAAGGTGCTCGTCGAGCAGCTCACCGGCAGCCTGATCACGATCGCCAAGGACGTCAAGATCCAGGTCGAGTTCAACCCGGCCGAGGTCTACAGCTACCGGCTGATCGG
>JABMRB010001084.1 GCA_013202865.1 Candidatus Nealsoniibacteriota bacterium
GCGGCACGTCCTCGGCCGACGCCCGGGCGATCGCCACGTCGCGGGCGTGGTAGCGCGGGGCCGAGTCCTGTTTGAACGACGACTCGTGCTCTTCGTCCAGCACGATCAAACCCAGGTTGGGCGTGGGGGCGAAGATCGCGCTGCGGGCACCGACCACCAACGATACCTTGCCGTCGGCGATCTGCTGCCAGTGCCAATGCCGCTCGACGTCGGTAAGGTGGCTGTGCAACACGGCCACCTGCCCGAACCGTGAGCGAAACCGCCCGACCGTCTGCGGCGTGAGGCTGATTTCCGGCACCAGCACAATCGCCTGACGCCCGAAGTGGATCACCTCCTGGATCGCCTGGATGTAGACCTCCGTCTTACCGCTGCCGGTCACGCCGTGGATCAGCACGGTCTTGTGCTCGCGGGAGTTGAGCGTGGTCAAGATCGCGTCCAGGGCCTTCTGTTGGTCCGGGTTGAGCACGAGATGCTCCTCGCGCGGCGTTGTCGGTGCGGACTGCTGTGGTTGGACGCGAACGCGGCCGGTCCGCGAGCGAATCAGACCCTTGCGACGCAACGCCGTGATCGGTGCCTGCGTGCAGCCGGCCGCCAAGGCGAGTGTCCTAGGGGTCAACGGCTCGGACGCCCGCCCGAGTATCCGCAGCACGGCCGCCTGCTTCTCGGGCAGTTTCTCGGGCGGATCCGCCTCGGCCAGTCGTTTCGCCGCGTCGGCATCAATCGACAAGAACGTGGTCAGCCGCGTGCCGGCCTGGCCGCGGACCCCCGCCGGCACCACGGCCTCGAGCACGGCGGCCCAGTCGCACAGATAGTGCTCGGCAATCCATTCGGTCAGCCTCAGCATGGAAGGAGAAAGCAAGCTGCGGCGGTCGACGATCTCGGCAACCGGCTTCAGCCGCCGCGTACCGGTGGGCCGGTTTTCCAGCCGCACGCAATAGCCCATCACCACCCGATTCCCCCGCCCCAACGGCACCCGGACTCGGCAACCCGGCTGGAGTCGGTCGCGCATGGCGTCAGCCACCAAGTAGTCGAGTACCATGGCCGGGCCCCCCAATACGACCACGGTCGCTACGAGTTGCTCGGCCCCGTCGTCCGCTTCCCAGGGCTCAGGCTCCTTGTCGAACAGGTTTTTCTGGTGCTGGGCCATGTCGGCAGGATTTGCACGTCTCGGAGGCGGGGGCCGGTTGTGGTACGATGCCCCCACAGCCTAACACCCGAACTCGCTACAAGACAAGACGGAGCCAACACAATGCGACTGGGACTGTTTGGCGGAACGTTCGATCCGGTACATTACGGGCACTTGCTGCTGGCCGAGTGTTGCCGGGAGCAGGGCGAACTGGACGAGGTGCGATTCCTGCCCGCCGCCGTCCCGCCACACAAACAGGGCCGGGAGTTAACGCCGGCCGATGTCCGACTCGAAATGCTCGAACTGGCCGTGGCGGGGAACCCGGGCTTCTCGGTCAGCCGATTCGAGACCGATCGCGGCGGGGTCAGCTACACGGTCGACACCTTGACGCATTTCCACGGCGAAGACCCGGACGCCGAGCTGTTTTTCCTCCTGGGTGCCGACATGCTACACGATCTGCCCCGATGGCGGCAGGCGGCCCGGGTGTGCGAGCTGGCCATGCCGCTGGTGGTCTGCCGGCCGGGCACCGGTACGCTAAATTTCGATTGTCTGGGAAGAATCGCCACGCCCGAGCGGATCGAGCAGATTCGCCGGCAGCAGGTCGAGATGCCCGAGATCGGCATCAGCGGCACGGAAATTCGCCGCCGCACAGCCGCCGGCCGCAGCATTCGATACCATACCCCCCGCGCGGTGGAGGAGTACATCCGCAGCAATGCTCTGTACGCTTAGCCCGCTTGCGGCTTCGCAACGTAGCCCCCAACGCAGAATTACCACTGGAAATGCACCCAAGATCGGTGTATAATTGTACGAAACGTACGAAACGCAAAAAACGCACGAAACGTCACCCAATGGTGGTTAGGTCGATGAAGAGCATGAGCGTCACTGAGGTTCGGGACCAGCTTTCCGAGACAATCAACCGTGTGGCATACCAGGGCGAGAGAGTCGTGGTTCGCCGATCGGGCAAAGAGGTGGTCGCTCTGATTCCGGTGGTGGACTTGGCGTTGTTGGAAGAGTTGGAGGACCGCATCGACATCGAAGATGCCCGTAAAGCGTTGGCTGAGTCGGACAAGCCGGTCCCTTATGCAGAAGTTCGCAAAGAGCTGGGTCTGTAGGTGCGTTACGAGATCGAAATCACGTCAGCCGCCCAGCGGGATCTCCGATCGCTTCCCCGAGACGTGCTCCGCCGTGTGGACGCCAAGATCCTTGGGTTGGCCGTTGATCCACGACCTCCGGACAGCAGACTTCTCCGTGGCCAGGAGCGGCTTTATCGAGTACGGGTTGGCAATTACCGAATCATTTATCGGGTAGAGGACGATCGCATGGTCGTTCTCGTGGTGAGGGTCCGTCACCGCCGAGAAGTCTACCGATAGTAGCCACGGTCGCCAGACCGGTGGAAGTCCCGCACTCTGGCGAGTGCAGCTACAAGCGTAGCCCGGGCATTCACGCACTCTTGCGAACGCCGAGTAAATCCTGCAACTGAAAAGGCATTGGCAATTCGGCCGCTCGGGGCTCGCGCCTGATCGCGTCGAGTACCTGATCGAGTTGATCGATCGGCCCCATGGCCAAATCGAGAAAGACGATCTTCCGGCCGCCGAGTTCGACGGCACCACCCGGCACGCCGTCGAGCCATTCATGGCGGATTTCGTAGCCGAGCCGACCGGCCAGATCGACCGCGTGCTGTAACATCTCTACCGTGTGCATCCTAGCTTCTCCAAATCACCAGCATCCGTGACTGGTAACGCCACCTCCGGGGGATTATATCCGCTTGGGTTACAGTTGCCCAGCCGAGTTCGACGATACCGTGCAAGGAGCTAAGTGGTTTCCCTATATAGAGTTAAGACGCACACACTCGGAAGAACAGCGAAAAAACGCTAACGGGGTAAGTGAGTGAATCTGGCGCCTCGCGCGGACTTCTAAGGGTCAGGTATTTCAACCAGAGTGAGGAGCTAATTCGTGGAAGACGCCGCCAGTGCCCACATCGCCCAGCTACAACAGCAGATCGACTCGTTGAAAGAGCAACTAGTCCAAGCCCAAAGGCTAACCGCTCTGGGGGAACTGCTCGGTACGACCACCCACGAGTTCAACAACGTGTTGATGACCGTCATCAACTACGCCAAGATGGGTATGCGCCATCGGGACGCACCGACGCGCGACAAGTGTTTCGACAAAATCTTCAACGCCGGCAACCGGGCCGCCAAGATCACCAACACCGTGCTCGGAATGGCACGTAACCGCGCCGCCAGCCAGGAACCGACCGACCTGAAGGCACTGGTCGAGAACACCCTAATCCTGCTGGAACGGGAGATGAACAAGTACCGCATCACGCTGGACAAAAGCTTCCCCAAGGTTCCACAGGCGTACGTCAACGGCAACCAGATCCAGCAGGTGCTGTTGAATCTGCTGATCAACGCCCGGCAGGCCATGCCCAACGGTGGGCGGCTGGCGATCAAGCTGCGGCACGACACCAAAGAGGGCATGGTCGATCTGGTCGTCCGCGACTACGGCAGCGGCATTCCGCCAGAGAAGCTGCCGCGGATCTTCGATTCCTTCTATACGACCAAGAGCGGCCCCGACGCCAGCGGCAAGGGCGGCACCGGATTGGGCCTATCGATGTGTCGCGACATCATTGAGGCCCATCACGGCCGAATTCAAGTGCAAAGCACCCTAGGCAAGGGAACCGCCTTCACCCTGAAGCTCCCCACAGCCACCAAAGCCACCAGAAAACGCACCCCAGTGGCAGCGCCGCTGACGCCAGTACCCGGGCTAGTCAGTCAGCCGGTGGAATGACGAAGCACGAATGACGAAAACGTCTTGCGGCGTTCTTTGTTTTCGTCATTCGTCATTCGTGCTTCGTCATTTCCTTCCAGTCATTTCCCCCAGATGTCTAATGATCTGCTGCTGCAACGCCACGTCGCGGCCCTGGTCGATCCAGCCTTCGCTGATCTCTTGCTCGCCGACCGGATTGACTACGCGTGTGAGTGAACCGTCGTAGCGGAATGTGGCGGCACCGGCCGTCGCGTGCTCCGGACGCTCCACGTTTTCGAGTTCCTTGTAGACCGCCACGTCGACCATGTGCCCGCCCTCGGTCGGAGTCACCCGCACCACCGCCCGACGACGCATCGATTGCAGCGTGGCCTCCATCTGCTCGAACTGCCCGACCGAATCGTTGTGCCACGGCTCGAGCATCGTCGCGGCCGTCTTCGGAAACGTATCGATCCGGCCCTCGGTCAGCGTGTTGCCAATCAGCCGGACGGGCTCTTCTCGTTCAATCGTGAAGTAGTCGTCGATCACATCGACCACGGTCTCCCAGGCCGTCACGTTGTCGGGGATCGGCAGGAACACAGGGTTCGGGTAGATCGCCGCCGCCGACATCGGGTACTGCGGCCCGGCGAATCCATCGCCCATCGGCCCCATCCCCATCGGCTCCGACATACAGCCGAGCGCGCCCGTCAACAGTATACCCGTCAACAGTAGACCGATTACAACCAAACCGCGCATGGTGAAGGCCCGCAGAGATGATCTTTCCAGGAAAAACGCCGCGGCAGTGTCGCAAGAACGGTCCGGCGGGGCAAGAGCAGAAACGGCGAAATGTACAGGCGGACCGTTGCCCGATCGTCGTGTTTTCTGTAGGGTAAACTCCCGCGGAAGACCTCATCGCAGCCCTCTTATGCCGCCTATCTTTCCTCGCTTCACGGAACGAGGGCGGCCGAATCCACAAAGGAAGGTCGGTATCCATGACTGAAATCATCCCAGGGCTACTATGGATCGGCAATGCCGGGCAGGTGCGAGACCTGTCGACGGTCCTGGACGCCGGGATTGAGGCGTTGGTTGATCTTGCCTGGGAAGAATCGCCGGCACGCGTAACGCGCGACGTGATCTATTGCCGGTTCCCGCTGCTCGACGGTGCCGGGAATCCCCCGAACCGGTTGCGCATCGCGATCGACACCGTTGTCTCACTGCTGGAGAAACGGACGCCGACGCTAGTGTTCTGCGGCGCTGGAATGAGCCGCTCACCTGCCGTCGCGGCCGCGGCGCTGGCGCTTTCTCGCCGTGACAACCTGGACGAGACGCTCAACGGAGTAGTCGCCGGCCGCCCGCACGACGTATCGCCCGCGCTGTGGGAGGAGATTAAGGCGGTCTGTGGCGCATAGTCACCCCGCCCCGCGTTGCGGGCCGGCTATCGTCCCTCGCCCCTAATCCCCAATCCCTCACCTGGCATGCACCGGTCGTCTGCCCGGCCGCCGCCGCTCGCTGGTGCCGTTGCCGCGCAGCACGCGTTGGGCCTTAGCCAGATCGTTGAGCTTGATTACTGCCAGCGGACCGCCTTTAGCCCGGCCATCGTTGAAGGAGCTGTAGGCGTAGTCGAGATTCAGGTGCTCCGAGGCGAGCCGCTCGCATATCTTACCGAAGCCCCCGGCCTGTTTCGGGACTTCGACCAGGAGAACTTCGCTCTTGTCGTAGCGAAGATTCGCTTTATCCAGCACGGCGATGGCAGCGTCGAGATCGTCGGGCACGAAGCGGACCGTCCCCCGCTCTCCAGAATCCATCACCGACAACGCCCGAAACCCCACCTTCTCCTTGTTGAGTGTCATGAGCAGATTCGCCAGCCGCCCCGGTTTGTTTGCCATCGAGACCGACAGTTGCTTGGCAGTTTCCATTGCGTTCTTCCTTTCTCGCAGCTAGAAGAGTTCAGATTACCCGTTAGAAGCACGGACGCCGCAAAGGTGTCTATCAGGATCATAGCAATCCGCCACCACGGGACAAACATGACTTGGAACCGACAGGGGGAAAACGCAACGGGACAGTTTGCCTAGCCTGTTTTGTCTACGTCGCCAACACCCAGCTCCAGGGGGGTGTTCGTCCATTTAGCCCGCCGTGAATACACGGCGGGGATGCGTGGGACGGGTATATTTAGCCCGCCGTGAATACACGGCGGGGATGCGTGGCGGGATCTACGCCACCCCCGGGTGTGTTCACGCGGAGCTAAATTGGGCATGCGGGGGGGAACTATTGTGCTGGTCCGGTAGTCCAAGACAGTGTAGGCTGCCGACAGCCGCCCCGATGGCGGCCGTATCCACGGTGCCTTTCGTCTTTCCGAGACAAGGAGATTTGACCATGACCCGGTCGCCAGTGCGAATCACGTGCGTGTTGCTATCGCTGGTCTCGATCGTTGCCCTTGCGGCAATCGTCCAGGCCCAGGGACTACTGATTGTCGTGG
Source organism: Candidatus Nealsoniibacteriota bacterium (assembly GCA_013202865.1). Classification (GTDB taxonomy): domain Bacteria; phylum Planctomycetota; class Planctomycetia; order Pirellulales; family Thermoguttaceae; genus JABMRB01. Next base: position 6,345 of record JABMRB010001084.1, read on the forward strand.
ATCCGAATCAGTCGGTACGCCTGCCGCGTCCGCACATCATCTATCCGCCGCCCCATCCGCCACATCCACCCCGACCGCCGCGGCCGGCCCCCACGCCGCCGACCTCCTACAAGATCAAAGAGCTGAGCATCAACGCCCGGTTGATCGACCAGGTGGCGCAGGTACAGGTGGCGCAGACGTTCACCAACACGGGCAGCCGGCAGATGGAAGTCGCGTTCGTCTTCCCGCTGCCTTACGACGGCGCCATCGAGCGGATGACGCTGCTGGTCGACGGCAAGGAGTACGCCGCCAAGCTGCTCGACTCGAAGGAAGCCCGGCGGATGTACGAAGCGATCGTCCGCAAGAACAAAGACCCCGCCCTGCTCGAATGGATGGGTACCGGCCTGTTCAAGACGAGCGTCTTCCCGGTGCCCGCCGGCGCCAGCCGAACGGTCTCGCTTCGCTATTCGCAAATCTGCCGCAAGCGCGACGGGCTCACCGATTTCCTCTTCCCGCTCTCCACGGCCAAGTACACGTCCCATGCGGTCGAGAAGGTTACCATCCGGGCGACCATCGAGAGCCAGGACGAAATCAAGAACGTGTACAGCCCCACGCACGCGATCGAAATCAAGCGGCCCGACGACCACCACGCCACGATCACGCTGACCAAGGAGAACGAAGTCCCCACGACCGACTTCCGCATGTTCTACGACGTCGGCAAGGGCAAGGTCAGCACCCGCGTGATCAGCTATCGGTCCGACACAGACCACGACGGATTCTTCCTGCTGCTGGCCAGCCCGAAGATCAAGGCCCCGGACGAAAAACGGGCCAAGAAGACCGTGATCTTCGTGGTCGACCGCTCCGGCAGCATGAGCGGCAAGAAGATCGAGCAGGCCCGCGGCGCGCTCAAGCACGTGCTGAACAACCTTCGCGAGGGCGATCTGTTCAACGTCGTGGCCTACGACAGTCAGGTCGAGACCTTCCGCCCCGAGTTGCAGAAGTTCGACGAAGAGAGCCGCAAGGCCGCCTTGGGTTTCGTCGAAGGCATCTACGCCGGCGGCAGCACCAACATCGACGGTGCCTTGCAAACGACGCTGAAGCAACTTCAGGACTCCAGCCGCCCGAACTACGTGCTGTTCCTCACCGACGGGCTGCCCACTGCCGGCGAGACCAACGAGCAGAAGATCGTGAGCAACAGTAAGACGGCCAACAAGATCCGTGCGCGGATCTTCTCCTTCGGCGTCGGCTACGACGTCAACAGCCGGCTCTTGGACAGACTGGTCCGCGAGAACTTCGGCCAGAGCGAGTACGTTCGCCCGGACGAGGACATCGAGGACCGCGTCGGCCGGCTCTACAACCGCATCGAGTCGCCCGTGATGACCGACGTGCAGATCACCTTCGACATCGACGCCGTGAGGACCGAGCACGGCAAGCCGGTCAACCGCGTCTATCCCAGCGGCTCGTTCGACCTGTTTGCCGGCGAGCAGTTGGTGGTGGTCGGCCGCTACAAGAAGC
>JABMRB010001085.1 GCA_013202865.1 Candidatus Nealsoniibacteriota bacterium
CCGTTTGTAGTACCGCCTTCAGGCGGAAAACGCCTTGCCAGCGCACGCCGAGACACCCCATATTCCGGCTGAAGCCGGTACTACGAACAACCGATTGCCAGAACTCAAACAGTCGAACTACGAAGACGGCTTGGATCGTCGGCTATCGAGGATATGGCGGACCGCGATAATCGGATGCCGAAAGAGGAGTCGCGGGCCGGAGAATCGCATCACCGTCCGGATCCGAGCGCGCATGTCCGGCTTGTAGCAGTGGACCTCGCAGTCGATGCAAGCCGACTTCTTCTCTTGGAACGGGCAGCGATCGAGACGACCCTCAGCATACGCCGCCAACTCGGCACACTCCGTGCAAAGCGCCTCTTCGGTGGCATGCTTTGCACGGCAGTAGAGGCGAATCATTGCGCGGACGGCACGCTTCTCTCTGCCAATTCGCGCGGGTACTCTTGGCATCTGGGTTATTCGATAACCATCGCATTGGCCACGAGGTTCACTAGCTGGGTGACCTCCATGCCGAGTTCGTAGTGGCGAATTACGTCGGTTAGTCCGTCGACGCAGTTATGGCAAGAGGTGATGACGACCTCGGTGTTGGTGGCCTTGAGTTGTTCTGCCTTGACCTTGCCGGACTTCAGACGCTGCGGCGTGTATTCCGACATACTCATGGCGCCGCCGCCGCCCGTGCAGCAGTAGTTCTCGGCGCGGTTGGGATACATTTCGCGGAAATCGGTACAGACGAGGTTCAGCAACTCGCGAGGTTCCTCGACCATCCCGCAGCTCCGCGCGAAATTGCACGAGTCGTGATAGGTAACCGGCTGGGCGTTCCGGGTCTTGTCGACTTTGATCCGGCCGTCCTTGATGTACCGGAGCATCGTAATGACCGAGCTCTCCATCTCGAAGGGAACGTCGTACTGTGCCCAGTTCGGTCCCTCGCACCGCGTGCTGCGGTAGCCGTGTCCGCACTCGGAAATAACCAGCCGCTTGCCGCGTAATTCACTGACCTTCTCGTAGAGCCGTCGCGACACGGAGCCACCCAGTGCGTCGTCGCCCGAGAAGAGGCCGAAGTTGGTCATATCCCAACCTTCGCTCGGCATCGTCCAACTCTCGCCGGCGACGTGGAAGATCTTGGCGGCGTCGGCAATCGAACGGGGGTCGTACTTCACTTCGCGCGGGTTGATCGAGTAGACGACGTCGCAGTCGGGCCGATCGATCGGGATAATATCCGCGGCCGGAGCACCCAGTTCTTCCTCCAACTCCTCGGCCATCCACTCGAGCGTCTCGACGTAGTCCTCCTTGAGCACCCCCATCTGGTTGCCGGTTTCCCATTGGTCCTTGCTGACGACGGCAACGCCCTCGGGCATCACGCCGACGGAGACGAGCAGTCCGCGTGCCATCCGGTTGAACGTAGCCAGATCGACTCCCATGGGGCAATTCATCGTACAGCGGCGGCAGTTGGTGCATTTGCCGAAGACGATGTCCTTGAGTTCCTCCAAATCCGCGTCGGTGAAGACGCTGCCGGCCTTCACCCACCAGGGGAAGACGCGCCCCGTCCAGTCGAAGTGGCGTTTGAACAGTTTGCGGATCCGGTCGGCCTTGTAGGCCGGGGCGTACGTCGGGTCGCCCGGATTAGCCAGCACGTAATGGCACGACTCGGTACACATGCCGCAGTGGACACAAGCCACCAGGGAACCGACCATCTGCCGGTTGAGCTTCTGGCCCATCCGCTCGAGGACTTTTTGTGCCTTATGAGATCTTTCTTGCTTTTCGCTCATCGAACTTCTCTGCCTGTTGTTCGCTTACCCGCCGTTCTATCCGCGCCGAACCGGATAGACTCCACGATACCCCATGGTCTTGCCGAGGTAGTAGCGTGTGAAGGGATAGTAGAGGTAATGGGAAATCTTGCTGAAGGGTACGTAGATCAAGAAGAACGCCGTGAGGATGAAGAACGTCAGTAGGTGTCCTTCACCTCCGGTGGCGTCGTTGGGGGCTGCCAAAACGGCCGAAAGGAACCAGACGGTCAGCAACACCAGCGAGAAGTAGTCGTCCGGCGAACTGATCGCTCGCATGTACGGGCTGCCGACTCGACGGATGATCCTGATGATCCCGACCACGAACGCCGCCCCGATGATCGCTTGGAAGCACCGCACCAGGATCGTGCTTTCGAGCAACCAGTCTGCATAAGGGATGATCATCGACAGCGAGATCGCCGCGACCACGCCGAGGTGGAAAATGACGAACTGGGCATACAGCAGCGGCTTGCGCCGCGTACTCTCCATCCCCCAGGGCAGGGCAATGTTGGCCAGGGAATACACGGCGCCCTTCATGGGCGTGGTGCCGGGCGCTCCGGTGGCTGCCTGGCGATCGCCGCCGGCCTTGAATCGCAGGAACCAGATAATGCGGGTCGTGTACACCAAGGCCATGAAGAGGAGGGCTCCCTCTTGGAGCCCGTGCTCGGAAAAATGCAGCAGGTCGCTCATGTCACCTTCTTCTCGGTTAGCGTATGGCCGTCAGCGCGGCCTGAAATGCGTTGTATTGCGGGGTGTCCAATACGCAGAGGATCAACTCCTTGATGCCGGTCTCGCCCTCGAGATAACTCGCGATGGCTTCCAACATCACTCGGGCGCAAAGATCGGCCGGGATCCCGTAGTACCCGGCCCCCATGGCCGGCATCGCGATCCGCCGGATACCCTTCTCCTCGGCCCGTTTCAGCGAATTCAGCACGGTGGCCCGCAGCTTGCCTTCGATGTCGTCCTCTTGAAATTTCGGGCCGACGGCATGAACGATATGCTGGGCCTTGAGGTTGCCCGCGGCCGATACGACCGCGTCGCCGGCAGCCACGGGGGCCAACTCCTCGAGTTCCTTCTGAACGGTCGGTCCGCCACGTACCGAAATGGCCGTTCCGAACCCGGTCCCCAGCACCAGGTCGGGCTGGGCATAGAAGACGAACGCGTCGACTTCCAGCGCGGTGATATCGTCCTTGATGAGCCGGACAACGGTCTGGTGGATCTGGGTGCTCTCTAAAGCAGTTGCATGCATGCTGGCCTCGCGCTGATAGCGTTTTCGTCTGCGTGCCCCGAAAGACAACGGCCACCTCGCGACGCATCCTCGCGGACTGTCGATAGATGCCGCCCAGGGACACTTCAGATGCCGTTCCAGGACACTTCATTCGGAATTCTACTGCCGATTCAACCGGTTCGCAACCCACACCGTTGAGCCGTTCCGTGCCACCAAGCCCGCGGTCACTCGCATTTTCGACCGAATCCCCACTCGGCCCCCTCGCTATGGGGGCCCATGGCAGCACGATGGCGTGACGATACTGGCTGCTCTCAGAGCCACGCGGCCGAGCCCCATCGTACGCATTGATTCACAAGCTCTCACTCGGCTTGGATCGACGCGACGACTGCCGTCAACTGAGCCCGAATTGATTCCAGACGCGGTTCTTCGATGATCTTTCGGCCGTCCGCGTCGGTTACGTAGAAGACATCGATGACCTGATCCTGATGGGTGCCGATCTTGGCTCGTGCCACGGAGAGGCCCCGCTCGAAGAGTGCGCGGGCAACACCATAGAGGAGCCCGGGCCGGTTTCGCGCGAAGACGTCGAGAATCGTGTAGTCGTGCGACGTCGTGTTGTCAACGCGCACCCGGGTTTGGATATCGGCAGCCGGCAGGGACGATTCGGCGGCGCTTTGCCAGATGCGGCGAAACGTCGGCGGTTGCTCCTCGGTCGCCAACAGCGATTCAATCAGGGCCTGGCGTACCTCCTCGAGCCGCTCGTGCGGGGGCCCTTCCGGATAGTCACCGTCGTACGCCCAGAATCGGTCGAGCACCAGCCCGTCGCCCAACGTGTGTATCTGTGCCGAGCGGATCTGCAGGGCGTGGCTACCCAGCGCGCCGGTGAGCTTGTGAAAGATCCCGGAAGCGATCGTGTCGAAGGTTTCCACCGTAATGCACGTGCTCTCGACGTCCGGCATGTATTGGGCAGATACGGTCACCTGCCCCGGCTGAAGGTTGTGCGCCCGCCCAAGGTCCTCGGCCACCTGTTTTGGCGGCGTCGTAGCGAGGTACGCCGACGGCAGGTTCTCGGCGTGCCGGGTAAACCACGGGAGCCTGGCGGCGCTGCCAAGACATTTGAGAACGGCCTCGCGTTGCTGTCGGCGTGAATCGTCGCGAACCACGGCCAGCAAATCGCCGGCAAGGTACTGCATCGTGCGGCGATACAAATCGGCAAGGACTTCGCTCTTCCAACCGTCCCATACGCCGGGCCCCACCGCCCCGAGGTCGGAGGCGGTCATCACGTACAGCATCCTAAGCAACTCGGGTGAGCCGACCTGAGAAGCGAAGTCGACCACCGCTCGTTCGTCACTTGTGTCGCGGCGAAACGCGAAATGGCCCATCATCTGATGATTGCCCGCCAGGAACTTCAACGACTCCACGTCGCGCGACGGCAGCGCCAGACGCGCGCCGACGTGCTGCGCGATCTGCACGGCCAGCGTGCGGTGATCTTCGGGCAACCCCTTGCCCAGATCGTGGATCAGCAACGCCAGGTGCAGCAGACGCTTGGGCTGGATTTTGCCGTACACCCGGCCAAGGGAACTCTCTTCGCCCAGCAAGTCGGTTGCGAACTCGACGGCGCGAAGGCAATGCTCGTCGACCGTGTACTTGTGGTATTGGTTGAACTGCAACAGCCCCCAGGCATGTGCAAACTCCGGGATGAAACGCTCGAGGACGTGGACGTCGTGCAGGTCGCGCAGCAGCGTGCCCAGCCGCGCCGGGTGATCCAGCAGCGACAGGAACCGTTGGCATGCCGCGGCGGGTAGTTCGTCGGGTAATCGAACGGCCTCGCGCCGGATAACTTCCCATGCAGCCGGTGCGATCGGTTTGTCGTAGAGATTCGCCAGCGCCACCAGCCGCATGATCTCGGTCAGGTTGCCCCGCAGCAGTGCAAGCCCCTGGCGACTGACGGTCAAGCCGGCGATGCCGACGCGGACGCCGCCCTCGACACGATGCCCGAACACGGCCGTCGCCAACTTGGCCATTTGATCGCGGCTTCGGGCCTTGGCGACGAAACGGGAGACGACGTGACTGACGCCGTTGGTGTGGCGGAAGTAGTCTCGCATGAACTGTTCGACGCCGCGTAACCGATCGACCTGCCGGTAGCCGAGCACTTCGGCGATACGGAGTTGCTCGGCACGCGAAAGGACGTCCGTGGCGCGACCGGCGTGGAAGTGCATTTCGTTGCGCAGATGCAGCAGGAACTCAGCGGCCTGAAGGACCACTTCGAGATCTTCGGCCGACAGGACGCCCATCGCGTGCAGTTGATCCGGTTCCCTGGCACCGTATCGCGCAAAACCGATCCAGCGGAGCAACTGGAGCCCGCGCAGTGTGCCGCCCGACCGCTTGACGTTCGGCTCGAGCAGAAAGACGGTCTCGCCGTACCGCAGCCGTTCCTCGCGACGAGCCTGCTCGATGCTTTGCGAAAGGGCGCGGCCTCGCTGGCGAACCTGTCGCTCGAAGGACGCCCAGAATTTCTCGAACAAACTCGCGTTGCCCGCCACCAGCCGGGATTCCATCAACGAGGTGCAGATCGACGAATCGTCCAGCGCCAACCGCACGGCCTCCTGGGGCGTACGCACGCTGTGCCCCAACTGCAAGCCCGTGTCGAAGACGTCTCGCAAGATCCGGTCGGCCAACGGGGCGACCCGGCTCGCCGCTGCGGGGGTATGAAGCAGCATCAGGTCGACGTCGCTGAACGGCGCGACGTCGCAGCGGCCGTAGCCTCCGTGGGCAACCAGAGCGACTTGTCCGGCCAGATCCGTGAGGCCCTTGTCGGCCAACGCCGCTTCAAAGAGTTCGCAGATCACCTTGTCGCGCATCGCCGCGATTGCCGAACAGATCTCGGCGCCCGTACCGCCGCGGCGATGGCGGCGTTTGAACTGCCGATATCGTTGCGCCAACCGGTCTTTGGCCGACAGTACGCTTTGGCGTATGGAAGACATGCGATGCACGGAAAGTTATTTTGTGGCTGCCTTGAAGAGCTATGAGCAGTGAGCAGTGAGCAGTGAGCAG
>JABMRB010001086.1 GCA_013202865.1 Candidatus Nealsoniibacteriota bacterium
AAGAGGGGAAAGGGGGGAGAAGGAAAGAAAGAAGAGAGGTAAGCGTTTATTGAGTATTGGTTTGGGACAGGATTGACAGGATGAACAGGATTAAGGGAAAGATGGAAAAAGGAAGAGAAGAAGAGAGGTAAGTGTTCACAGAGTAGTGGTTTGAGACAGGATCAAGGGAAAGTGGGAGAAAAGGTAAGAGAGGCCTCGGTCTTTCATCCTGTCCATCCTGTAATCTTGTCAGAATACTTGCTTTCTTCTTTCCTTCTTCCCCCTTTCCCCTCTTCCCTCCCCCTTTTTGGCCGTCCCGCTTCACCCCTTCCCTACGAGAACCGTTCGTTGCGAGCGTTACCATGGCCGGGCATACTTACGACTTCTTTACGCAATTCGCCAGGATTCTCAACTCCGGCCAATCGCGTAGCATCGTGCTCTGCGGCAACGTCTACGACCTGTTCTACGACGGTAGCGACTACACGCCGTTGATCCCGCTCTTGTGCCGCAAGTCCAAAACCTCCGGCCTGATTCGGCTGGTCTACGAACTCAACGGCCCGATCCGCGTCCTCGACGATCGCGAGGAACTCAAACGGGCATGGATTTCCTGGAAGTCGGGCGTCGACGCCGACACGCTGCTGCTGCGCGGGCTGCGAAAGCAGGGCCCCAGCGAGGCCGACCGCTTGTCCGACCGGTTCGAGCAACTCCTGCTCGATGCCATCGGCAACCCCACGCTCGCGCTGGAGATGTTGCGCCAGTTGACGATCTGCTCGCGGACCTCGTCGCTGAAGGCCGACCTGCTGATCTTCGTCGAGGCGGCCGACATGCTACTGCCGGCCGGCACCGGCGACGTGGCTTCGTTGAACGACCGCCAACTCCACCGCATCAGCATCGTGCATGACTGGTTCAGCGACCCGGCTTTCCTGGCCGGCGGCGATTCGGTCTGCCTGGTGGCCGAGTCGCGTAACCTGATCCACCCCCGCGTTTCCCGGCTGCCGCAGGTCCTGCCGGTCGAAGTGCCGGCCCCGTCCGGCGCCGACCGCCTCCATTACGTCGAGTCGTTCTGTCGTTCGGCCTCCCGTAAACCGAAACTCTGGGCCACACCGAAAGAACTAGCGGTGCTCAGCGCCGGGTTGTCGATCCATGCGTTGCGGCAGTTGCTCACCGGGGCGGCCTATGGCGACGAACCGATCGCGCCGGCGGAAGTCGTCGAGAAGGTCGAGCAGTTTGTCCAGGCACAGATCGGCGAAGACGTCGTCGAGTTCAAGAAGCCGGCCCACACGCTGCGCGGCGTCGTGGGTTTCTCGCGGCTGAAGCAGTTCCTCCGCGACGAATTACTGCCGCGGCTGCGGGCAACCGGTGAGAAGTCGCTCAGCGGCGCCGCCGTGGCCGGGCCGATCGGCGGCGGCAAGACGTTCATTTTCGAGGCCGTCGCCGCCGAGTTGGACGTGCCCGTGCTGGTCATCAAGAACATCCGTAGCCAGTGGTTCGGCCAGACCGACGTGATCTTCGAGCGGCTCCGCCGTTTGCTCGAGGCCTTGCAGAAGGTCGTGATCTTCGTCGACGAGGCCGACACGCAGTTCGGCGGCGTGGGGGCGGAGACCCATGCAACCGAGCGCCGGTTGACCGGCAAGATCCAGGCGATGATGTCCGACCCGCGGCTCCGCGGCCGAGTGGTCTGGCTATTGATGACCGCCCGGATCCATTTGCTCTCACCCGACCTGCGTCGCCCGGGCCGCGTCGGCGACCTGATCATCCCCGTGCTCGACCCGGCCGACGCCGACCGCCGGGAGTTCCTGGCGTGGGTGTTACGGAGCGTCGCGCCGGAACCCGCCGATGACCTGATCGGCACGCTGGACAAGCTGACCGAAGGCTATTCGGCCGCAGCGTTTGCCTCCTTGCGGTCGCACCTCAGCGCGATGGGCCCCAATTCGACCGACGAAATCGTAAGCCTGGTGGCGGATATGATACCGCCCGCCATTGGCCAGACTCGCCGTTACCAGACATTGCAGGCGCTGATCAACTGCACCCGGCGGTGTCTGCTGCCGGAGCCGAACGTTGGCCGGAAGGAGAGGGAGTCCTGGCAGGCGGAGATTCGGGAGTTGGAGGCGATGGGCGTTCGGTAGCCACGCCACCGGCATAATTCGGGGGGTATACACAGGATGTCGGTCCGGGTGATTGTGTCGGTTGGGTCGATGCGTGCAAATCGCTTGACCGACCGACCGGGCGCCAGACCCAATATTAGGAGGAGGATCAGAAGCTGGCGTTGCGGGAAGAGTGTGCGCCCATCCGCTGCACGCAGCAGAAGATAGCCCGTTCGATTCACTCTTCGTCATGACTTTTCCACACCCGCAAGAGCAAGCTATCGTTTTGTCGCCATACCCGAGGCCGCCCGTCTTCCACGCGATGCCTTGCCGTCGTCGGCGTTGCTTTGCTGGCAACGTTGGTGCAGGCAGTTTGCGTCGCGGCCGATCGGCCCGCACTTCCCCACAGCCGCCTCGAGCGGCCGTTGATTCTGACCCAGCTTCCGGCCGATGCCGGGTCGCAGTCTAAGACCCCGGCGTCCGGCGGCATGCTGCGGGCCGACTACGCAGATCGGGCACGGCTGGTGCTCGTGTTTGCAGATCGAGCCCCGCGCGTGCTCTCCGACGGTTTTCACGCGGCCTGCGATCCGGAGATCTCCTTCGACGCCAAGCGGATCCTCTTCGCCGGCAAGCGGGCGGCGTCGGATCGCTGGAACGTCTTCGAGATGGACGCGGCCATGAAGGCCATCGCGCACCCCACGCCCGATCCCCGGAGCTACCAGCCCGAGCGGCAGATGCCCAAGCCCGAGAACGCTACTGCCGCGAAGTACGTCGGCACGCTGGCCTGCGCCGAGTGTCACAAGGGGCCCGAGATGGGCTACCAGTTCAGCCGGTGGCGAATGAGCCGGCACGCCACGGCATATTCGTCGCTGTCGAGCGAACGCGGATATGAGATCGCGAAGGAGATGGGCGTCACGGGCAGCCCGCAGATGGCCGCCGAGTGCCTCAAGTGCCACACTACCGGGTTCGACCGGCCCGCAGGCGGATTCGCCGAGTCGCATGCCGTTGCCCGGGGCGTCGGGTGCGAGTCGTGCCATGGGCCGGGCAGCGAGTATTCACCCGAGGCCGTGATGCGCGACCCCCATGCCCCGGTCCATCCCCCACAATTACGTCCTGTTCGTCGATTTCGACGGCAACGACGCCTGGGTCGCAACCTCCAAAGGCCTCGGCTGGGCCGTCGGCAAAGGATACTACCAGGGGCTGAAGTAGGGTGCGTGCAACGCACCATCATGCAACCACCACAACACAACACGCGCAAACACCGTAAGATGATGCATTCGGTGCGTTGCACGCACCCTACCGTGAGTTCAACCATGAAACGTCCCCCAATCCTCTCCACTTGCGTCCTGCTCTTGCTAACAACGCCCGCGACGGCCGACGTGGAAGAGGTCTTGATCGGCTACTTCGGGCCCAGCGATCCGGACGACAGCCAAGGCGGCGACTTGTGGCGGGCGGCGCAGCTTGCCGTCGAGCGGGCAAACCGCGACGGCGGCTACCGCGGCAAACCGTTCCGGCTCGTGCCCGGCTGGTCGAAGGACCCTTGGGGTACCGGCGTGGCACAAGTCACACGCATGGTCTACGACGACAAAGTTCGGGCGATTATCGGCGGCATCGACGGGTCGAGCACACACCTTGCCGAACAGGTCGTTGCCAAGGCCCGGCTCACGCTCGTCAGTCCCGCGGCCACCGATCGAAGCGTGAGCACGGCCAACGTGCCATGGACGTTCTCGATTGCCCCGGGCGACCATCTGCTTTCTTCCGTGTTGGCCGCGGAGATCGCCCGGCACGTCGGCGACCGGCCTTTCGTGTCCGTCTCGGCCGACGATCACGACTCGCACCTGTTTGCGATGGAGTTGAACAAACGATTCGCCAAGCTCCGCATCGTGCCGCGATTTCACTTCAACTGCCGCGAGGGCACCGAAGGCACGACCGAGATCATCCGACGGGTCGTCGAGTCGAAACCGGCCGCCGCGGTCGTCATCGCCGGTCCCACCGACAGCGCCAAGCTAGTCGCCGCACTCCGCGAGAAAGGCTTCACCGGCACAATCTACGGCAACCCCGCCATGGCCCGCAAAGCATTCCTCCGCCTCTGTGAACGATCCGAAGACCTCGTCTTTCCATTGCCGCAAGAGCAAGACCGGGTGGCCCCGACCACGATCCGCTCACCCGGGCCCGGCTCGGCTCGAGCCAGCACGCGGCCGTCGTAGTCGACGATCATGCTCCCGCCCGGCCAACTGAACGGCGGATAGCTTCGCAAGCTCGACCCCTGATTCGACGCCACGACGTAGGCCATGTTTTCGATCGCACGAGTTCGATTATTCTCGTTCCCAGGCTCCGCCTGGGAACGCACTGTCTTCGAGGCTCCGCCTCCCTGGCATCCCGAGCAACACGACCCGTCATGGTACCGCAAGTTCCCGCAATTCCGCCAGATACAATCGACCATCGCCGCCTCTGACTTCGCTACGCGGGGCTTTTGGTCCATATTTGGCGTACCGGCTCCGATTTGCCCCCCCCCTGTGGAGGCATCCCAGAATTCCGTCTACGACAATTTGACATTTCCAGCGGAGTTGGTAAACTAGGCAGTTGCGAATTGAGTTTTCAAGTTCGTTCCCGAGGCAACCGCTCGTTCTGCTCCACCGCAAAACGGAGGCAGCGTTCTACCGCATCCCGAACCGACCGTCCAAGGTGATCCGTCACCTCTGGCGGTGATTCTCTGGGGATGCCGTGTGTCGACTCCCGTGTTGGGTGTCGGTTTCCCGTTGTGATTTCCATTGGCAGAAAGCGTCCGTCGATACATGCATGAGTGTTTCCACACAAGTTCAATCGCTAACGAGGTAGTACCATGTTTCGTTCTATCGCAGTCACAGTGACGATTACTTCAATGGCAATTCCATTGATGGGGCCGGCAGAGCTTTGCGCAGCAACCGTTCGGGGGACCGTCCTTCTGCGCGACAGTTTCGACGGCCCCGACGACACCACGGACCTTACCGGCCAGCCACACGACGTGCATCTGAACTCCGACTTGTCTGCCCGCCAAGCAGGCTCCTTGCTCGGCGCGGTGCCCTATCGCCTCGATGTCGGCGGGGGAAACTCTCCCCAATACAGGAACCCGTATCTGTCGAGCAACAGGCTGGTCATGAAAGGAGGCTCACTGAACCACTCCCTCAATCGATCGCAGATCATCGCCCCGAATCACGACTTTGTCGATCCGGCGATCACCACCGCCAGGGGTTTCGTGATCGAATTCACCGTGAATCCCACCAGCGGCAATACGAGCACCGATTGGTTTGCCGTGTCGCTGGGGCACACGCAGTCGAGCGTCGCTAACGCGGCTTCGTATCACCCGGAAGTAACCGATCCAGTCGCAGACTTCGGCATCTTGTTTCGGGGAAACGGCGGCTTCAGCACGTTCGGCGACGGGACTTTCAACGGAGGAGGAGGCTCGTATGCATCCGGCCATGGGGCGGCCGACTTCTTCGATATCCGCGTCGAGGTCGAAACCGCCTCGTTTGCGCCGGGTGAGACCGTCACGCTGCGAACGTTCGTCAACAATCAACAACTCGACATGGGACCGGATCCCGGCAACGAGTTGACCTTCCTCTGGGACGGAGACGGATCGAACTACATCAGCCTTGAATCCCGCCGCGAGCCGTCACTCTTCGATAACCTCGCAATCTCGACCATTCCGGAGCCTTCCACGTTCATCCTCTTGACCGTGGGTGCGGTTGGCCTGCTGGCGCGTAGCTATCGGCAGAGACGGAAGCGATTTCGCCGGGCGATGATTATCCGCCCTTTCCTTGCTTGGAGGACAAAATGATGTTGCGATTGACGATGGCCATGACAGTGTCGGGGCTGTTTCTCTGCGCGGGACAGGCTATGGCAGAACCCGTCCAATGGGAGATCGCCGACGGGGGGAACGGGCATTTCTACGACTACGTGGATGGGAGAATCCGCTGGAGCGAGGCCAAGGCGGCGGCCGAGGCGTCGCTCTTCGGAGGCGTGCCTGGTTACCTGGTCACGATTACCTCGGAGGCCGAGAAGGAGTTTCTCCGCAACCACGTGCCGAAGCCGGGTTACCGGGCGTGGCTGGGTGGATTCCAGGATACGACCGCGCCGGACTACGCCGAGCCGGGCGGCGGCTGGCGATGGATTACCGGCGAGCCGTGGGACTACACCCACTGGGCCTCGCCGGAGCCGAACAACTGGCAAGGCCGCGAGGAGTATCTGGAAATGGACCGCGCGGCCAACTCGCCCGACAACTTCGGCTGGAGCGACCAGGGCGATTACGAATCGACCAACTCCGGCTACTACGTCGAGTACGCGGCCGTGCCCGAACCGTCCACGCTGGTCCTGTTGGGCATGGGTGTCGTCGGTTGGTTGGCGTGTGTCCGGCGGCGGAGGATTGGGGCCACTCTTGTAGGACGGCCCATGGTTTCACTGCGGGCCAAGCGTGGTATTCTGCACGGCACCGGTGCCCTCGGTGAGCGTCACCAGCCGGTCGATACCCGGTTTATCGAACACTTCGACACCGCCGCCGATCCAGCGGACTTCGATTCGGTCGATCTGCCGGTGCTTGCCGAGGCCGAAGTGCAGCCGCGTGCCGTAATGGCTCTGGTATCCGCGGCCGCTATGGACCTCGTCGATCTGCGTCAGGTCGCCGGCAACGACTTTCACCCGGGCCCCGACGCCGTCACGGTTGGTCCTTGTGCCGCACAGACGGATTTCAGTCCAGTGGTTGCCGTTGGCGGTATCATTTCTCAGCACGGTCGCGTCGCGCAGCGCGATCTGTGCGGTCGCTTCCGTCGCGGCCAAGCTGCATATCAGCGCTGTGCAGATCAGCGCTGCACAGAGGATCGCTGTGCATCGCCATGCCGCCGGGATCGCTGGACACGGGGCCGGTTTGCGGACCACGCTATTCCTCCTTTTCGAGCGACTCGTACAACCGGCTCGCCGGCTGGTTGGCGGGGTCGAGTTCAACGGCCCGTTGCAAGGCCGCCCGAGCATCGGCCCGGTTGCCGCCGCGGACGAGAGCCTTACCGAGCACCAAGTAGTTGACCGCGAGGGGCTCCAATCGGACCGCCTCTTCGGCAAGCGTTTGCGCTTCGGCAAGTTCCCGGTCGGCGACCGTCGATCAGCAACAGCCGGACGGCCAGCACGGCAAGAGGTCCACGCCGCCGGCACGTCGCGTCACTGTTGTGCTTCGATCGACTCATAGAGTTCCGCGTATTCCTCGTTTTCCGGTTCCAGTTCCATGGCCCGCCGGGCGGACTCCCGGGCCTTGTCGAATCGCTTGAGCCGGACGTAGAGCGCCCCGTTGTTTGCATGGAACAGCGCGTTGTCGGGCTCGATTTCCAGGAGTTGCTCGCCGATTCGCAGCGCGTCCGACAGGCGGTTCTTCTGACGGTACATGGCCCCCAACTCCAGGCGGCACATCGTGTCCTTAGGCGCCAACTCGGCTGAGCGACGCCAGTGCTTCTCGGCCTGCCACGAGAGTCCCTGCTGCTGGTAGATCCGGCCGGCGCGGAGCCGGGTTTGGGCTACGCTCTCTCGCGCAGCGTTCAAGTCGCTGTCTTCCTGCTTGCCCGCGCGAAGGTCCTCGTCGTCCTTCGCCTTGAGCGTCTTGAACTTCTCGCGGTAACCCTTCGCCTCCGGATGGTCCGGGAAACGAGTCAACAACTCGTCGACGACCCGGCTCTCCTCCTCCTGTAAGGCCACAACCGCTTCCTCGCGGGCGGCCTCGGGATCGGGCACCGGAACGACGGCCGGTCGCGCAGGCACGATCGGCGGCTCCGCCACGGCGGCATCGGGCGATGACTTGGACTGCGGCGTGGCAGCCCGGCTCTCCCCGTCGGCGGAGGGCTTGCCGTCGTCCGGCTGCCAGGGATCGACAATCATCAGCACGACGATCCCCACGCAGGCCAAGACCCCGGCTGCCAGCAGGAGTCGGCCTAGCGACGACGCGGCCGGCCGGCTCTCGGCCGATTGTTGTGCTGGTTTCTGATGTCTCGTCATCAAGTATCCCTTCCGAAAGGCGAATTGGCCCCTATTGCGATTGCACGTTTTTCGTTTTCGCCGACGTGTTGGTGGTAGAGCCCCAGGCAGAACGCTGCATGGAGGTGCTTGGGATCGGACTCGAGCACATCGAGGAACGTGTCGCGGGCGGTGGCGAGGTTCTGCTGTGCGCCCCGGGCACCGTGCATGTTGAAGTAGGCCAGCCCCAGGTTGAAGCGGGCGGCCGTCCAGTCGGGTGCCGCCTCGACGACCGCCTCGAAGGCCTTGGCGGCGTCGACGTATTGGTACTGCTCCATCAGGGCCGCGCCGCGGTTGAACCCGGCCAAGGCCTTTTCCAGCGGGCGGGTGGACGTCGGCGGAGTGGCGGGCGGCGGATCGGCCGCCTCCACGGGCGCGGACGTGCCGTGGGCGACGATGGTCGCGAAAAACACGACCAGAAGGGCAAACCGTCGCGGCAAGAACGCTTCCGCGCAGCGGGCAAGACGCGGTTTCTGACCGGTTCCCATTCGTTGATCCCCAAGCGAGTAAGGTGACATGCACGACCGCCCCCAAACTCATCGTAGCAGTTGGCGGCCGCAGGTCAACCGTGCCCGGCAAGGGGTGGCGTGCCGTGTCTCACGCACCGGCCCCGACGGCGACCGGTTGCTCGACCAGTCCCACCTCCACGGAGATCTTCCCCCAGGAACATTCAAAGGGGATACAGATCGGCGAAACGCCGCTGGGGAATTCGATGGAGACGTTCGTTCCGGTGACGACCGTCGGCAGGCTGACGCTCATCGCGAGGTGTTCCAACTGTGCCTTGGCCTGACCGGCGATCACGTTGGCTAATTCGCCGACGGCGTCGGTCACTTCGGCGTTCATTTCCGTCTGCTTCTCGTGCAGCAGGGTGGAGGCCGCCTGCAATGCCGCCTCCTTGTTCAGGCTCAATACCACCGTCCCCTTGGCTTTCCCCGAAAGCCCGATGATCCCGCTGATCTCGTATTCCGGCTGAAACCCTTCTTTGACGAACGGATCGTGCCGGCTGAGCTCGCACCCCAGCATGGTGTCGAAGACGGTGACGGTGGCGGAGAGAAACGGGTTGATGTATTCGGCTTTCTCGAAGGATTTCCTTTCAACTCTCGGGATTCCGGTTCGGCGTGGAACCCCGGGCAGAGGCTCTCCAGTTTCTTGCAGAGCGCGTCGGTCTTGAATGGCTTAATGAGGTAGTCGCTTACGCCCGCCTCGATTGCCTCCACGACCTCTTCTCGCTCGTCCTTTGCGGTAATCATGACAATCGGCACATGGGAATTCTGGGCGCGAACGTACCTGGTCAACTCAATACCCGTCTTGCCGGGCATGTCCCAGTCGAGCAGCAGCACGTCGAAGTCGTCTAGTCGGATGTTCGTGAGGGCATCATTACCGTCGACGGCTTCGACGACGTCCGCCAACGCATGCAACGACACGGACAGTAGCGTCCGGATCAACGGATCGTCGTCGGCAGCCAGAACTCTCAACTTCATTCTCGCGGATCCTCTCAAAGTCGGCTTTTCATGGTGTAGCTGGCTCGCCTGCACGATACCACAGGTGAGCCGCTTGTGTTCACAGTGTTTTCAACGGGCGGTCAACTGGGTTTTCAACGGGCGGTCAACTGGGTTTTCAACGGGCGGTCAACTGGGTTTTCAACGGGCGGATGCAGTTTGCGACGCGATCGTCTTAGCCAGCGCCACGGCCCATCGCCGCTGACGCTGCTGCACGTGGCGGATAAACTCCACCAATTCCTCTTGATCGATCGGTTTGAGCAGGTAGTCGGTGGCGCCGAATTCCAACGCGTCGGTCAACGCGCCGAGCGACGAATTACCTGTGATGAACAATACCTGAGTGAAGGCGTTCCGTTGTTTCGCGCAGCGGAGTAACTCCAACCCGTCGACCCCCGGCATCTCCAGGTCCGTGATCAGGACGTCTACGATCTTCGTCTCGATCCACTCCTTCGCTTCCTCCGGGTCGGTGAAGGACGTGATTTCCACGCCTTCGCTAAACGACTGCCGGATAATCTTCGTCAGCAGGCGAACCATACTCGGGTCGTCGTCGACCAGCACCAGTCTAGTCAGCCTGTTGAGTGGGTCACTCATGACGTTGCCTTTCCGTAGTGTTTTCGTGCTGTCGAATGTTGGCTACGCGGTCGCTCTTTCGAGCTCGGCGCTACTTGCCGTCAAATCGGTTTTCACCGGCATCAGCCGTACCATCGGTCCAAACCAGTATTGCCTCCGGTCTCGGCGTGTCCGCCGCCGTGGCGGCAACGGATGGCTACGCAAAGGTAGCATGCAATCTGTGGATAGTGCTGCAATATATGGGAAGACTTATTCGAGTCTCTTGCTCCAATTCTCTCGCGCCTAGGCCGGCGCGGTCAACTCGTTGAGAAAGGTCTCCAGCGTCTCACCGGCGGAGATGACGTAGCGGAGCAGGTCGCGTCGGGCAATCAGGCCAATGACCTCGCGGTTGCGAACCACCGGTATTCGCCGGATCCGGTGCATCATCATCAGGTTTGCCACGTCGGAAAGCAGGGACTCGGCGGTTACCGTGATTACGTCGCTCGACATCACGTCGCGGATCCGGCAACTCTGGAACTGCGGTACGTAAATCGCCTCCAGAAGCTGATATTCGCTGATAATTCCCACCAACTCGTCCCGGCCCTCCACAACCGGTGCCCCGCTGATCCCGCGGCCGACTAACTCGGTCATGGCAACGCCTACCGTTGCGTCGGCACGCAGCTTGAACACGTCGGTGGTCATCACATCTCGGGCGAGATACATGGAATCCTCCTTCAAAACGGTTGGGCGTGTACCAAAGCTTAGGTTGCACTTTCCACCGAGCGGCAAGATCCGCCGTCGCACGGGCGTCCGGCGCAGCGGGACAGTCGGGTCGGGCCGGTTATGGCGGCGCTCCCGCCTTTTCTCGAGCTACTATTACTCGGACCGTCCGTACGAGGCCCGATTCGCTTTGATCGTGATGACCGGCACAACAGACCCCGCCATGGCGTTTTGGGGAGGTAGCTTCTCGCGGCTCGCACCCGTTTTTTGCACTCGGTGTATTATGCCTAACCCGCAGGTTTTATCGAGATGGAATATATTCCTCAGCTTCCCTGGTTATCGCGGCCGACACCGACTAATGGGGCGGACTAGCCGCAGAGGCCCCTTGTCACTTCGTACACCCGCAAAGCAGGAGACCGATGATGGCCAGTGTGAACAATATCCTTCTGGACAAGGAAATCCTTCTGGAAAGTGGCACCAACGAACTGGAGGTGCTCGTATTCGACGTGGCCGACTATACGTTCGGTATCAACGTCGCCAAGGTGCGAGAAGTGTTGCCGACCCCGGCGATCACGGGCCTGCCGCGGGCACACCCTTCGGTTCGTGGTGTGTTCAAGCTCCGCGACCACGTCATCCCGTGCGTATCGTTGTCGGACTACCTCGGCGCGAAGTCGACCGGCGAGAACGCCGAGTCGATCGTGATCCTCACCGAAGTCAACCAGCGGCAGACGGCTTTCCTGGTCGACCAGGTGGAACGGATCCACCGGCTCAGTTGGGAGAACGTCTTGTCGGTGCCGGGGCTGAAGTCGCTGGCCCAGTGTCCGGTAACTGCACTGGCGCGTTGCGAAGACCGGCTGGTGGAAATGCTCGATTTTGAAAAGGTGCTCGAAGACGTGACCGAAGACCTCTACAACACCGATGCAATAGCCAATCCGTTCGGACTGCCGCGAGCGGACCTGAAGATCTTGCTGGCCGAGGACTCGCCGACCATTCGCGAACTGATCCGCACCAGCCTGACCAACAGCGGATATACACAACTGCAGTTCTTCGAGAACGGGGCCGAAGCGTGGGCGTGGATCGAGGCGCGACTCGCGGAAACCGGGAAGGCGGAAGAGGTTGCCGACCTGATAATCTCCGACGTCGAGATGCCCCAGGTCGACGGTTTCCATCTGACCAAACGCATCAAGGGGCATCCGGAGTTGCAACGCATTCCCGTGTTGTTGTATTCCTCGATCATCACCGCCGACAATCACAAGAAGGGCCAGGCGGTCGGCGCCGATCTGCAAATCGCCAAACCCGACCTGTATCAGGTGGTCGAGCTGGCCGACAAACTGATCGCCGAGACACAAGGGCTAAGCACCGGGGCGACAACGCCTGCTGAATCACCGGCTCCTGCCGCCAAATCACCGGCTCCTGCCGCCAAATCACCGGCTCCTGCCGCCAAATCACCGGCTCCTGCCGCCAAATCACCGGCT
>JABMRB010001087.1 GCA_013202865.1 Candidatus Nealsoniibacteriota bacterium
CGATCCGCACAGATTCCCGTACTGGTTGAAGGTCTCATCCTCCCTGAAATCGTGGTCAGTCCTGCCTCGCTGTTCTTCGGCGTGGTACCTAAGGAGCAGAAGGTGACAAAGCAGCTTGTGGTGCGGGGTAAGACGCCGTTCCGCGTCACCTCGATCACGAGTGATTGCAATTGCCTCCAGTTTGGCGCCTCGACTGGTGAAACTCCCAAGCCGCTGCACTTGATTCCCGTGACGTTCACCGCCCGCGACCAGCCCGGCCGGGTGGCCGCAAACATCCGCATCCAGACCGATCAGGGTGACACGGCGTCCATACTGCCCACTTATTCGGTCGTCGTACCGTAGCGGCTGGTTGTTGAAAGGCGAGAAATGAAACACAGAAACCTCCTTACCGTTGTCGCCTTGTTTTTATCGGGGATTTGGGCAGCGGTAACGGCCCGGCCTGCTGATCCGGCCTCCGAGCGGCCCCGGGTTGACACGCACGGACAACACTCGCCGCTGGGAGTTTGTCCACCGTTCCACCTCCGCGATGAAGACGGGAACGTGATCGATCCCGTAAGCGAGAAAAACGCGAACCGGCCGTACTCGCCCGCAAAGACCTGCGGGCAATGCCACGACTACGAGAAGATCACAAAAGGCTACCACTTTACACAGGGAAGGGGCGAGAAACCCACGGCGGACCAGGTCGCGCGGTGTCTCTGGGCCTCTACTCCCGGCAATTATGGTGGTACGTGGTGCTCTCCGGCGCCGCTGTACCGCTATCTTTCGCCAAAGAAAAACGCCTCGTCGCAAATGATGGACATGACCTCGTTCAGCTTCCTCGCGGGCGGGTGCGGAGGCTGTCATCCGGGTGGCGGCTCGGCGGAGTTCGACCGCGCCGGAAAGCGATACGACCGCTGGATGGGCGAGCCCGCCAGCGGCCTGGCCCCGGGGGCCGACAACGACTTCGACGGCGACTATTATCAGGCCCGCTGGAGCGAAACCGGCGTGCTCGAGGCCGATTGCCTGCTCTGCCATTTGCCCGAGTACGATTTTCCCCGACGCAAGAGGCAACTGGCCGCGCTGAACTTCCGCTGGGCACCCACGGCCGCAGCCGGCTTTGCGAGCGTGACGGGTTCCGTAGCGGGCGGTGAACCTCCCATCGTCGCTTATGATAAGCAGCAGTTCAATCCGGACGGGACCATCTCGCCGCACATCGTCCGCCAACCGCGGAACGAGGCCTGCCTGGCCTGTCACGCGAAGCCGGGCTGGAAGAAACGTGGAGCGAATTTCCGCGCGCGGACCGACGTACATCTCCGGGCCGGGCTGAAATGCGTGGATTGCCATCCGGCCGGCAGTTCGGCCGACGATCCTCGCATCCGCGGCCACCAGCAACACGACATCGGCAAAGGCGACGATCCGGGCGGGCACGTTCGCGACGACCTGGACGATACCTGCGTCAGTTGCACCGGCTGTCACGACACGGGGCGTCTCGGCGCTCCGATTGCCAAACACCGTTGGCTTCCACCGCTGCACCTGGAGAAGATCGCCTGCCAGACCTGTCACATTCCGCAGCGGACGGTCAAGGCGGTCCAGTTCGTGGCGAGCGACGTCTTCAATCCGGGCACGAAGATCCCGACGAAGGGGAAGCATCTGTGGACCTTCTATGGGCCGGACGTGAAGTATTGGAACCATTACGGCGACCTGATGATGATGGGCTACGACGACAAGCCGACCGATCCGTTCCGCCCGGTTCTGGCCCGATACAAGGGCAAGATCTATCCCGTCAATCGGATTCATAGCACCTGGCCCGCCATCGAGGTGGAAGGAGAAACGGCGTTGATGCAACCCAAGATGGGCAGTGTTTATAAGATGTGGACCTCGCACCACGCCAATCCGGCGACGTACCCGGCGCTCGCCAAAATCGACGACGACAACGATGACGGCGTCCCGGAAATCAACCGCCCGGAAGAAATCGACGCGATTATCCGGTCCGTAACACAGATGCTCGGCGAGACCCGGTATCCGATGGAGGGGAAACGCGTGGTTTGGGTTATGAACGATCGCGTCTACAGTTCGGGTAGCGAGCATCGCCTGCTGGAGAAGCACGCCTGGGAAGCATCCCCGTACGCAAACGTCCACAAGTACAACCACGGCATTTACCCGGCAACTGCCGCGCTGGGGGCAAGAGGCTGCACGGACTGTCATCATCCCTCAGCCAAATTCCTGTTCGCCGATGTCCTCAAGTATCCCTTCGACGAACACGCCAACCCGGTTACCGAACCGCAATACCGCCTCTTGGGACTTTCTGGCATCGAAGCCCGGATGGGCGCCTGGCGCGAGGCTTACCTCAAGCCCGCCGTCTATGTCCTGATGACGGTCCTGATCCTGGCCTTCGTGGGGATGGTCGGCGAGCAGGGCGTGCGATGGATGTTCCAGTCCCGGCCGATTCCGTGGGTCTTTCGCGCGGCTCCTTCGGTTGTTGCGGTCGGCCTTGGCGGCGGTGCCTTGCTGTTGTTGCAGCGGCCGGCACTGATCCAATACATGCTTCCCTCGCGGTTCTGGCTCGATGCCAACCACTTCTTTTTTGCCGCGGTCGCCTTGGCCGCGGGATGCTTCGCCTTGATGTGCGAAATCAAAGTAAACAACGAAGCACGAATGACGAACGATAAAAGGCAGAGGAAAGGTTTCGTCATTCGCCGCCTGGTCCGGGTCGAACTGGCGTTTTCGCTGGGACTGGCCTGCCTGGCGGGGGCCTTGATGCTGTTGAAGATGGCCCGGTTCGATACACTGACTCGGGCGTCCTACACGGCCTTCGATTTGGCGATTGGGTTGGTGATCGTGGGGACGATCCTCTCCGTACTGGCGCATGCCGTGGGGGCAATCCGGGGGACTTGCCCGTTGCCGGCAAAGTCGGCAGCGGCTGAGTAGCGTCGGTACGTTCCCCGTGCCGTAAAGGAAAGACAAGAAAGGGACGCAGATTGCACATGCCCCAAATCTTCGGAACCATTACCACGCCCGCCGGTGAAGTCCCCCGGGTCGACACCACGCTGCAAACCGCCGACCGGCTCGGTGCGTGGATGGCCCGTTGGGCTATGGGGCGAATGCGATACGCCGTCGAGCCGGGACTGTACGCAGCCGGGCAACCCACGGCCGACTCGCCCGTGCTGGTCTCGGCCAACTACAAGATGAGCTTCGACCAACTCCGCTGTCGGCTGGCCGGGCTCGACGCCTGGATCCTCGTGCTCGACACCCGCGGGATCAACGTTTGGTGCGCGGCCGGCAAGGGCACCTTCGGCACCGACGAGATCGTCCACCGCATCGCGGCGACGGGGCTGGCCGAGGTCGTCTCGCATCGCCGGGTGATCGTGCCGCAACTCGGTGCCCCGGGCATCGCCGCCCACGACGTCAAACACCGCAGCGGGTTCCGCGTGATCTACGGCCCGGTCCGCGCCGAAGACCTGCCTGCGTTCCTTGCCGCGAAAATGAAAGCCACGCCCGAGATGCGGCGGGTGCGTTTCCCGATCCGCGACCGCGTGGTGCTCGTGCCGGTCGAGTTGATGATGACGGCGAAATACTTCCTGGTGCTGGCGGCGTGCGTTCTCTTTCTGGCCGGAGTGGGGCCGGGCGAATACTGGACACGAGTGCTCGGCATCGGCATCCGGTCGGCCGCCCTGGTCCTGGCGGTCAGCGTCGGCACCTTGGCACTCGTCCCGACACTGCTACCCTGGCTGCCCGGCCGCGCGTTTGCCCTGAAAGGTTTGTGGATTGGACTGGCATTCGCCGCGGCAGTGCTCTTGTTGGGTTGGTCGCACGGCGATCTGCTCGGCAACCGGCTCAGCCTCGCGGCATGGTGTCTGCTGCTACCGGCGACGGCCAGTTTCCTGGGGATGAACTTTACCGGGGCGAGCACCTACACGTCGCTCTCGGGAGTCCGCAAAGAAATGGCCCTGGCCGTGCCGCTACAAGCGCTCGCGGTCGTGGCCGGGATGACGCTCTGGCTGATCGCCCCGTTTGTCTGAAAGGCGGATGAAATGACCGAACTGCGATATCTTTCCGACGTGGTCACGCTCGAACTCGACACGGAGAAGTGTACCGGGTGCGGAACGTGTGTGACCGTCTGCCCGCACGCGGTGTTGGCGATCGAACAGGGGTCTGCCCGAATCGTTGATCGCGACGCCTGTATGGAGTGCGGCGCGTGTGCCGGCAACTGCCCGGCCGAGGCGTTGTCGGTCGAGTCGGGCGTCGGCTGCGCCGCAGCGATCATCATCGGCGCGATCCGCGGCACGTCGCCGAATTGCGCCTGCTCGACGGAAGGGACTTCGTGTTGCGGGTAGGTCAGGGCTTGCCCTGACGAGAAACGGATTCCTTTTCCTGATCCGTCAGGGCAAGCCCTGACCTACTTGGTGTCAGGAAAATCCGCTACAGATATTCCATCTCGATGGGCTTGTCCGGGCTGAATTGGTGCGGTAAGGTTTAGCAGCGAATGGAACCATCAATCGTCCTTTGAAGTGGAGTAAAGACATGATACGTCTGACGATGTCGCTGGCGGTGTTTGCAGCGTTGTTGCTGATGCTGACGCCTGACGCCACGGCCGGTAAGGCGGGCAAGTGCCGATCGAGCTGTGCGAAGTGCTGCAAGGTGGTCTGCGAGACGAAGCTGGTCAAGAAGACCGTCTGGGTCGTCGAGTGCGAGGAGTTTTGCGTCGCCAATCCGACCCTCGGTGGCGGTAAATGCACGCAGCCGCGCTGCGGCAAGTCCCGTAGCCGCAAGCAGTTGATCAAGAAAGAGATTCTCGTCGAGGTGCCGGCTTACCGGTGCGTACCGGCCAAGTGCGTCTGCGATTCAAAGTAGTCATACACCGCCGCGCACTTCAAAGTCGCGTGCCGCGTGATAGCAGGCGATGATGTTCTCCACCGGCGTGTCCGGCTGGACGTTGTTCGACGGCATCAGAACCAGCCCGCCGTCGAGCCCGCATTGGCGGACCAAGCCTTCCACCTCTTGGCGAACGTCCTCAGGCGAGCCGAACGGCAGCGTTCGCTGGATGCTGATGCAGCCGTGCAACGTAATGTGGTCGCCCCATCGTCGCTTCACCTCGACCGGATCCATGCACTCCGGCTGGATGGGGTTGAGCACGTCGATTCCGATCTCGACCAGGTCGTCGACCAGGTCGGTGAGCTTGCCGTCGCTGTGGAAGAAGAAGTGCAAGTCCTCTTTCACGGTCCGGCACGCGTCGATCAGCTTGGCCATCCGCGGCTTATCGAAGTGCTGCCATCGCGCGGGACCCATCATGATGCGGTCCTGCATGGCAATGTCGCCGACGATCCGGATCATGTCCACACCGGCCCGGGCCGACGCCAGCGCCTGTTCGGTGTAGAGTGTGTAGAGTCGGTCGTACGCCGCTTCGAGCAACTCGGGATCGGCCGCGTAGTCTGCCAGCGCGTTCTCGAAACCGCGGAGGTTCCAGTAGCGGCGAAACGGGTTCTCCACGTCGGCCGTGACGAACCGCTCTTGCCGCTTCAACTCGGCGACTTGCTCGGCATAGTCTTCCGGCTGCTGAATGCCGGCATCGTGCAGCATCGCATAGTCGTCGAGATCTTCCACGGTCCGGGCGTTCTCGAGCGGGCCGCTGAGCCATTGCCGGTAACGACCGTCCTCACCGCGCCGAAAACGCACGCCCCAGACGTCCTCGTACGTGCGGTCGTCGAGCCATCGGGCCGGTTTGCCGGAGGCGTGCCCGGGCCGCAAGGCGAACTGGCCCTCGCCCGCCGGCGGCAAGATCTGCGGACTGAGATCGGCCCAGCCTTCGATACCCAACTCGGCCAGCACCACGTCCCAATCGTCGGTATCGTAGTGCCGCTTGAGCGTCTCGGTCGTTTCGTCGTGGAACCAGCCGTCGGTCGGTGTGCGGTCCGGTGGCTCGTGGTTCAGAGCGGTGAGGATGCGCTGGCGAGGTGTCATCGGATTTGGGATTTGGGATTTGGGATTGAGGATTGAGGATTGAGAACTCGTGTGTCCATGTCAGAAACCGCTAGCCGAGGGCGGAAGCCCACGGACGTGCTACGCTGTCGTTCCCATAGCCAACGGGGCTGGGGATTGGGGGCTGGGGATTGGCGTTGTCAGGGCAAGCCCTGACCTACGGTTGGGGCGGCATCTCTGTCGGTAGTTGCTGGACGCGATCGGCGGCGCGGTTGGTGAAGTAGAGGCGGCTGGGGGATGGCTTGCGTGCGTGGCCGTCGGCCCAGAAGGCGTAAAAGTCGGGATGGGCGTTGACCGGGCGGCGGACGTACGTGTGGTTGTAGGGGCTGCCGTGGGTAAGCTGCTTCGACTTCTTCCACGTTGTACCGCGATCGCGACTGATCCATAATACCACTTCGCCGCCCGTGTTGTAAGGCTGCGGGCCCGGCTCGGTCGGGGCGATCAGCCGCCAAATGCCGTCCGGCTCGATGTAAAGCGAGCCAGCGTCGTAGTTGTTGTCCGAGGTGATCGAGCCGCGGATCTCCCACTGCGAGCCGGTCCACCGGGCCGTCTGCCAGGTCCGCGGGTCGTTCTTAGGCCCCGACTCCCACCCGCCACTGGTCAAATACAAAATCACCGGCCGGCCGTCGGCGTCGAACGTCATGTCCTTCAAGTAGACGTTGCGTTTCTCCGGCCGATAGTCGTGTACCATGGCCCCGTTGTCCGGCGCGGTCAGCGGCAGTTTCACGGCCTGCCCTTCGGCGTTGTGCCAGGTTTTGCCCAAGTCGTCGGTCTGGAGGTAATAGAGATTGGTCCGCCAGTTCAGACCGTTGGGTTTCGGGTGGAAATTAAAAGCCGTGCCGATCTTCCCGCCGTGCTGAGCGCTGATCTGGTAGTGTCCCAACTCGACGTGCGCGATCATCTGCGGTTCGGACCAGGTGCGGCCGTCGGTGCTTGTCGTCTGAAACAGCCGCCGCCCGCCACCGTACTTGGTGTGCAGCAAGAGGAATCCATGCCCGGGCACCCAATGCGGCTGCGGATAGGAGAAGTTCGTCTTGCAGACCAGTTCGAAGCCGTCGATGTCGTAGGGCCGTTTGCTGCGGTGGATGTACGACGGCCGGGTGGTGCCGTGGGAACTGGAGAAGATCCAAATATGGCCCTGCGAATCGATCGAAATCACCGGGTTGTCGTGGGCGTCGGTCGTTCGCTTGTCGAGCAGAATCCGCGGCCGCGGCACCGCATCCTTCGCGGCGGGGGACGCCGTGCCCGTGGCGTGGTCGTAATACGAAACGATATGCAACAGCGTGCTGCCGTCCTTGTCCGTACCGCCGTAGCAGAAGAACGTTTTGTCGGCCTCCTTGGCGTAGACCGCAAACGGCCGGTGCTTGGCGCAATACGTCCCCAGCCCGCCGCTGTACTTATAGACGTACTCGTCACCCTGCGGCTGATTGGAGTACCAGATGCCACGATACCCGTCGGCGGTGGGCAACGGGTCTTGGTCGGAAAACAGCACGGCATCGGCAGCGTGTGCCACTCCGGGCAGCAGCAAGGGCAGGCAAAGTACGAACAGGATCGATCGGAGCATGTTACACCCGTGTTGCTTGCAGTGAGCAGTGAGCAGTGAGCAGTGAGCGGTGAGCGGTGAGCGGTGAGCGGCAAGGCGCTAGCCGCCGGTGTTGCTAGGCAATGTTCGCGTCTGGGTGACGGAGTCACAAGAGGTCGGGGGAAACATGGCTCCTCTTGTGACTCCGTAACCCTGGCGTTTTTCCGAAAGCGCGTTTTCAAGTGGCGACGCCTGGAAGAAACGACGGGGCCACCTGCGCGTGAGCGGCAAGGCGCTAGCCGCCGGTTTCGCTGGGCAACGTTCACCCGCCGACACCGGTGGCTAGCGCCACTGCCGCTCACTGTGACCGCCCGTATTGCTTGCAACTCGTCGTCGTAAATCCACCGTTTGGCCATGCAGGCATTATCGCTTCCCCAGGCAACCGACGCAATCCTCGCGGTGAGCGGCAAGGCGCTAGCCGCCGGTTTCGCTGGGCAATGTTCGCCCGACGGCACCGGTGGCTAGCGCCATTCCGCTCACTGTATACGTAGGCCTACTCCGCAGAATCGTCCGTGCCACCCGCGACCCGCGTCTCTCCCTTTCCCTCTTCTCCTGGAGCCTAGTCCGCAGAACCCACGACCAAATCTGGGCATTCGCGATTCAGGTCCGCTATCGCTTCAGGTGAAGTCCGAGTATTCGCCAAATACACCGCCTCCAGCCTCGGGAATGTCGGCAGATACTTCAACCCTGCATCCGTGATCTTGGTATCGTCAACTTCGAGACACGTGAGATTTGGCAAGCGACGCAGGTCACTCAACGCCTTATCCCCAATGCTCGTCTCGTTAAGAGTGAGTACATCGAGGCTGTCAATCTTCAGCAGGTGTATGACGCCATCGTCTGTGACATTTGTACCGGTCAAGTAGAGACGGCGCAGTTTACGGAGCCCACTCAACTGGCGAAGTTCTTCGTCACCGGTTTCCGTGTAGAAGAGCAGGAGTGTAGTAAGGTCATCAAGCTCCGCTATGAGAGAGAAGTGCTTTGAGCTCACGGGGACACTGTCCAACTCGACACCGGTGACCTTCGGACAATAGTCCTCCCCGACGAGAAACGCGACCCACTTGGGGGCTGGTTCAAACTGAACAATCGCTTCCATGTTTTCGAGATCAAGGCCCATAAGGTATTGGTCCCGACGGCGCCGAATCTCTCCGCCAACGAATGCGCTGACTATCGCGACTGCAAGCGTCAGCAACATAAGCGAGCGAATGCTGAACTGGAAGCGACCTCGCGATTTCCCCTTCTTACAACGAGAGCTTTTGTCCACGAGTCACTCTCCGAAGCTATCCTGAATGGCACCTCGCGACGCTCTTCCAGAAAACCGAGAGGCGAAACTGTGACGCGGGTGGC
>JABMRB010001088.1 GCA_013202865.1 Candidatus Nealsoniibacteriota bacterium
ATCCCAAATCCCAAATCCCACTCCCCCCTATTCCGGAAACAGCTTTGTCGACAAGTATCGCTCGCCAAGGTCGGGTAGCAAGGCGACGATCTGCTTGCCGCGGAATTGCTCGCGCCCGGCAATTTGCAGCGCGGCCCAGGCCGCCGCACCGCTGCTGATCCCGCACATCATCCCCTCGTCGCTGGCTAGCCGCCGGGTGGTCTCCGCGGCATCCTCATCGTGGACCTGAATCACCTCGTCGATCAAGTCGACGTTGAGCACGTTGGGGATGAAGCCCGCACCGATCCCTTGGATGGTGTGCTTGCCCGGCTTCAAGGCCTCACCGGCACGATATTGCGTGATCACGGGGCTGTTGGCCGGCTCGACGGCAACGACGTGGACGTCCGGGTTATGTGCCTTGAGCGATTCGGCCACGCCGGTAAGCGTACCACCGGTGCCCACGCCGACAATCACGACGTCGACGTCTCCGCCCGTGTCCCGCCAGATCTCTTCGCCGGTCGTCCGGCGATGGATCTCGGGGTTGGCCGGGTTGTTGAACTGCTGCGGGACGTAGTACTTCGAGTCTTCGGCGGCCAGTTCCTCGGCCTTGCGGACCGCGCCGGGCATCCCCTCGGCGGCCGGCGTAAGAATCAACTCGGCACCAAGCGCCTTGAGGATACGCCTTCGCTCCAGGCTCATGCTTTCGGGCATGACCACGGCCAGCTTGTATTTCCGCGCCGCGCAAACGAACGCCAGGCCGATCCCCGTGTTTCCGCTGGTCGGTTCCAGGATCACCGTGTTCTCGCGGATCAAACCTTCCCGCTCGGCGACGTCGATCATTGCCAGGCCGATCCGGTCCTTGACGCTCCAGAGAGGGTTGAGGTTCTCCATCTTGGCAATCACCGACCCGACGCAACCCTCGCTCAGCCGGTTGATCCGAACGAGAGGGGTATTGCCCACCCGCTGGGTAATGTTGTCGAAGATTCTGCCGAAAGTCTGCGAAGCCATTGAATTCTCCTTCCGACAAGCAACGGGGTGCTGCTCAGTCCGATGTATGCAAGCCACATTCGGTTTTCGCGCTCCCACTCCAGCGGCCGGCTCGTTCATCTTCACCGTCGTCGACCCGGCCGTTGCTTGGCAAGGTGATCCTCCCACGGGGCGCTCCGGGCGTTGCAGGCAGCAGTTGGTCTGGGCAAGCATCAGCAACTGGCCTACTGATTACCAGTATGTTTATTAACATTATGCGTAAATTATATCGAAAATTTCGAGCGTGTCCAGCCAAGGAATCGTACGAAAAACCACTACCGACCCCATTACTGCCGATCGAACACCACCCAGTCGCAATGTCGCGTGCTGCAGTCGTCCAGGGCGGTTAGCGCGGTGCCCTCAAAGGCGAATTCCAACATACCCAGATTGGGGTTGTTGGTCAGGTGGAAAATGCACAGGGCATCGTGCAGATAGTAGGCGTTGTGTTGCCCATGCTTTCCGACCGCCCGTTTGACCCGTTCTATCTTGGCCGCGAACTCGGCCGGGGCGTCCAGCGGCACATCCAGCCGGCCGAGCGACCGCAACGGCACGCACTCGAACGTGATTTCAACGTACTGATCCATGGCCAAACCCCTTCTCCAGTGCGAAATCAACCGGTATAACCTGCTATAATAGGGTATTCGACTTGAAGACGTGGTTGCCCTGGAGACAAGGGGACTGGAGATAAGGGGGACTGAAGACAAGGGGACTGGGGGCTAGGGACTCGGGGCTCGGATTGACGCCGTTTCCCCCAGTCCCCAGTCCCCAGTCCCTAGCCCCTAGCCCCCAGTCCCCAATCCCCAGCCTCCAGCCCCGAGTACGCGTTTTCGAGATGCGTCGTTCTCGGTTTTCAGTTTCGGTGAGATACTGGACTATTCTCCTGCCAGCAGAAACTCTCTGAACAAGAGCAAGGAACAACGAGATGTGGCATCGCCCGACACGGATTCTTATCGTCCTGACCGCGTGGTTCACTCTGGCCGCTTCGACGCCGACCGAGTTGGCCGCCCAACTGGCTGCCCGGGGACCGCAACCGAACATCGTGATCATCCTGGCCGACGATCTCGGGTTCTCAGACCTCGGCTGCTACGGGTCGGAAATCCTCACGCCCAACCTCGACAAGCTGGCGAAGAACGGACTGCGATTCACGCAGTTCTACAATTGCGGCCGCTGCTGCCCGACCCGGGCGTCGCTGCTGACCGGCCTGCATCCCCATCAGGCGGGCGTTGGGCACATGATGAACGACTATCGCCGGCCCGGCTACCGCGGAAACCTCAACAAGCAGTGTGTCACGATCGCCCAACTGCTGAAGACGGCCGGATACCAGACGATGATGTGCGGCAAGTGGCACGTCAGCCGGTACGTCGATCCGGCCGGACCGAAATTCAACTGGCCGCAGCAACGCGGGTTCGACAAGTCGTACGGCACGATCCACGGCGGCGGCAGCTACTTCGACCCGGCTACGCTCTGCCGCGACAACCACTTCATTCGCCGGCCCGACGAAGAGGACTACTACTACACCGACGCGATCAGCGATCAGGCGGCCAAGTACGTCGAACAAGCCGTCGCCGGCACCAAGCCCTTCTTCCTCTACGTCGCCTACACGGCCCCACACTGGCCGCTGCACGTGCCGCGCGTGATGCTCTCGCGCTACCGAACGCAATACACGCTGGGCTGGGACACGCTGCGCGAGCAACGCCACCGCCGGATGATCGCCCTGGGGATCGTCGATCGCCGCTGGCCCCTGTCGCCGCGCGATCCGCGAGTCCGGTCGTGGGAGTTGAATTCCTACAAGCCATGGCAGCAGCGGCGGATGGAGGTCTACGCCGCCCAGGTCGACATGATGGACCAAGGGATCGGCCGAATCCTCGAAAGGGTCCGCCAGACGGGCGCCGAGCGGAACACGCTGGTCATGTTCCTCTCGGACAACGGTGGCTGCGCCGAGGAGGTCGCGTCGAGTTGGAAAGGACTGCACGTGCCCGAACGGACCCACGGCGGCCGGTCCGTGCAGGTAGGCAACAACCCCAACGTGACACCGGGCGGCGAGGACACCTACCAGAGCTACGGACTGGCCTGGGCCAACGCCAGCAACACGCCGTTTCGCCTCTACAAACACCAGGTCCATGAGGGCGGCATCGCCACGCCGATGATCGTCCGCTGGCCCGAGGTGATCACCGACGGAGGCGGACTCACGCATCAAGTAGGCCACGTGCTGGACATCATGCCCACCTGCCTACGGGCCGCCAAGATCGCCTACCCCACCATTCACGAGGGCCTCACACTCCTGCCGCCCGAAGGAAAGAGCCTGATCCCCATTTTCCAAGGCCAGACCCGCCAGCAGTCGGTTTACTTCTGGGAACACGAAGGCAACCGTGCCGTACGCGACGGCAAGTGGAAGCTCGTCTCCCGTCACCCGGGCACGTGGGAACTCTACGACATCGTGGCCGACCGCACCGAACTCAACGACCTCGCCGCCAAGTTCCCGATCATCGTCCAAGGTCTCGCCCGCTCCTACGACGCCTGGGCCAAACGCTGCAACGTCGAACCATGGCGAAAGTGATGATCCGTTGAGAAAGGAAAACTCGATGGACGACTGGCGATGGATGGCTGCGTTGGGGGCCGTGGTGGCCGTGGTGGTCTTTTGCTGTCCGTTGCTGCCGGCGACGCCGCTGCTGGATCCCGACGAGGGGCTGCTGGCGTCGATTGCCCAAGAAATGGCCGAGCGGGGTGACTGGATCACGCCGCGGCTGCTCGACGAACCGTTCTGGGATAAGCCGATCCTGATGACCTGGGCTCGGGCCGCCTCGCTGAAAATCTTCGGCATGCACGAGGCCGCGGTCCGGTTGCCCGGGCTGCTGCTGGGACTGCTCGGGGCGGCAACCACTGCGGCGGTCGGGTGGCGGATGTTCGACCGTGGCACGGGCTTGCTGGCCGGGCTGTTCTACTCCACGCTGATGCTGCCGACCGCGCTGGCTCAGGCCGCCATGGGCGACGTCGCTCTGGTCCCGTGCGTCAATCTGGCCGTGCTGCTGTTTTGGGAGGCGGATCGGGCCGCCACGCGACGCGCGGCCATGACGCAAACGGCAGCCATCGGCTTACTGCTCGGGCTGGCCGGCCTGGCTAAGGGCCTGACCGGCGTGGCGGTCGTCGGCGTGGCCTACGGGAGCTATCTGCTGATCGCACGACGGCTGACCGTCGCGGCCTGCATTCGCGGCGCCGTGGCGTTGGGCATCGGCGTGGCCGTCGCCGCGCCCTGGTACGTCGCCATGGAACTGCGCAACCCGGGCTACAACTACTACTATCTCATCGAGCGTCATTTCCTCGGCTTCGCCACGACCAAACAACTGCACGGCGACGCACCCTGGTGGTACTACTTGCCCGTGCTGCTCGCCGGTGGCCTGCCGTGGATCGCCTACCTGCCGGTGGCCGCGCAGGACGGATGGAGCCGATGGCGAACGACACGGTCCGACGGCTGCCAACCGACGACCTCCCACGGAGCCACCGCGTTGCTCTGGTGTTGGTTGATCGGCGGCACGCTCTTCTTCTCGCTGGCCGGCTCCAAGCTGGTGACCTACATCTGGCCCGTCTTTCCGGCAGTGGCCGTGTTGGCGGCCGGCGCCTGGATCGGCGCGATTCGCGGCACGCTCGGTGCCGCCGCGCGGCAGATGCTGTCGGCCACCTGCCAAACCTCGTGCCTGGTCGGTCCGGTGGTCTTGCCCGGGGCGATGCTCGCGGTGCAGAAGGAATTCTCGATCGCCTTTTCCTGGCCGATCTGGACGGCAGCGATCCTGGCGGCCGGCACGTCCTGGGTACCCATGCTGTTCTGGAACCGAGGCCGCGCTGGCGCGACGGTCGCGATGTCCGTGGCAGCGGTCGCAATCCAGTTCGCAGTGGTCGTCTTTGCCATACTGCCGCCGGTGGCCGAGCAGGTTTCCGCACGCGGTCTGGCCGACCACTTCAACCGCACGGGCCGAATGCCGGCGAAGTTGCTGATTGCCGAAGAACGGATCGGCTCCTTGATCTTCTACCTGGATCCGAAACTTCGCGCCGGGCTGCACAAGGGGCAGCTCAAAGACGTGCGTCTGCCCGTGCTGCCCACCTCGGGCGCGGTCGTCGCCATCCCCGAGCGCCGGATCTACCGGGCCGAGCGACACTTCGATCTATCCGAAGTCGCGTACCAGCGTGCCGGCCGTTTCCGGTTGTATGACGTACAAGACCTGATGTTGCAGCACGCGCCGGTTGATTAGCGAGCCGCGGGGCTTGTCCCCGCGCAGACCACAGGTACACGCCGGGCTACATCTAAGAACTCGCCGAAGGGCGCGGGGGCAAGCCCCGCGGCTCGCCGCTGAAACGTTGCTCCAACCGATCGAACCAGTCGGCCAATCGGCCGGCCTTCAGGCATCCTATCGACACGCCGATCGCCAGGGCCGAGGCCGCCAGCACGTCGCTGAGATAGTGCGCACCGGTCTGCACCCGTTGGGCGGCAACGAGCACGGCCAGCGTGATGAAGAGTTTCCGGCCGGCCGGATAGAGCCAGATCAACGCAACGGCCAGTCCCACGGCCGTCGCCGTGTGGGCCGAGGGGAAACTCTGCCCGGCCCTGCCGACGCTAGCCAGCGGAAACCATCCGCCAAACGTTGCCCAAACGCCGCCGTCGAAGTCGAAGCCGCTCGGCCGCGTCCGCAGCACCGTCATCTTCACCACGTTGGCCGCCAGACCGGCCCCGAACGAACACGCCAACACCCGCGGCAAGGCCCAGCGACGGGCCGCATCGAGTTGGTGGATCGCCAGCACGATCATCGCCACACCCACCCCATGGCCGAACGGCTCGAACATATAGAGCAGGTCGGCCACCGTTTTCCGCGGTTTCGCAGGCATCTCCAGGCACCAGCGAGCCAGCGGACAATCGATCGCCAAAGCCGCCACGGTCGCCGCTAGCAACACCCCCAACAGCACCAGCGACCGCCGGGTGCCGTTACCGGGGGCGCCGGCAAGAGTTGGCCTGATGTCCTGCGGGGATCGGTCTTTGCGCATACGTTATTGCGATGCTTCTAGCTGGGCTTTATCGAAAAACGCGTACGATGGGCCTCCGAGGCCGTCGAAAAGTCGGCTTCTCCGATGGCGACGGCCTCGGAGGGCCATCGTACTCCGAACGAGCGTGCAGACGAAAAACTGCTATTGGGGCCCATAAGCGAATGCCGTAAACTCCGCCCGAATTCTAGTCAGAAATCGGCCCGTGTCAATGCAGGATCGCATCGGCAACAGCCGACAGATAGAGACGCCAACCCGGACGCCGTCATGCAGCAGCATTTCCGTTACCAGTTCTGGATCCTGGCGGCCGCCGGGGTGATCTTCTTCACCAACCTCGGCGCCACTGCGCTCTGGGACGAAGACGAACCACTCTACGCCGCCTGTGCCCGGGAGATGCTCCAACGGGGCGACTGGGTCGTGCCCACCTTCAACGGTGACCTGTTCCCCGAAAAACCGCCGCTGGGATACTGGCTGATGATCGCCGGATACAAAATGTTCGGCGTGACCGAGTTCGCCGCCCGATTCTGGTCGGCCCTGCTAGGCGTGGGCACCGCACTAGTGACCTATCACCTGGGTAAGCGGCTATTCCGCCCCGAAGTGGGGTTCTGGGCGGGGCTGATCGTGGCCTCGTCCATTATCTTCACAATCTCCGCCCGAGCCGCCACGCTCGACTCCGCCTTGGTCTTCGTCACCACCGCAGCCATGCTCACGTTTGTTGTCGGCGTAATGGCGAAGAAAGGAGGGGCAGGGAGGCAACCTCAGATCACTCCCCCCTCCCCACTCCCCACTCACC
>JABMRB010001089.1 GCA_013202865.1 Candidatus Nealsoniibacteriota bacterium
GACGAGCACCCCGCGGCTGCCCCGCAGCAACGATTCGTATTGCCGTTCAAGGCCCGTGCGGCCGACCAAATCTTCCTCGCGATAGTCTTCGTTGCCCTCCAGGTCCTTTTCGGCAACCCGGCCGAGATGCCCCAGCAGGTGGGCGGCCAACGAACCGCCGCGGTAGGCACGCCGGGTTTGCACGACCACCTTCACACCCGCGTATTGTTCGGCGTCGCCCTCGATCTGCGCGACCACGGCCTTGCTCACGTCTTCGATCATCACGTGGTAGTCGCGCTGCTCGGCCACGACGATCGGCGCCGGCGGCGAATCGTCCGACGGCGTGCCGAGCGCGTCCTTGATCGCGCGGCCGATGCGTCCGGCCCACGAATCGGGTGGCGGGCCGGGTTCGACCGGTTCGGCCCGGCGCCGCCGGTTGACGCTTTCGGCGATTCGCTCGACGCGGCGTTGCGTGCTCCGGGCCCGATCGTGCCAGCGGTCCATCGGCACGTCGCACAGCGCGGTCAGCCGCCGGGCCAACTCGTCGCGTTCCCGTCGCACGGCGGCCTCTTCCGCCGCAACGCGGACCGTGTCCTTGCGCTCGGTTTTCGACAACCGAGATCGGGCCGTGTAGCGAAGCCACGACGGGTCGGGCGGTTGCTGCAAGTAGCGGTAGTGGACGGCCAGGTTGAGGACCTCCCGATCGCAGGCCATCACGGTTCCGTCGGCGGCAAGGATTCGGCCGCGCACGGCCGGCAGATCCTTCTCCCGTTCGATCGGCCGAACCGCCTCGGCCCGATACGCGGCTCCGTGCATCGCCTCCAACTGCACGGCCCGCACCAGCACCACCGCAAGCAACGCGACGAACCCCCCCAAACAGATCCGCAGCCGCCGCCGCGAGTCGACCACCGCGGGCGTCACGTGTTCGTCGGCGTGGAATTGGTGCCAGTCGGGGAGCATGGGGGGAGGTAGTGGGCAGTGGGTGGTGGGCAGTGGGTAGTAGTAGGGTGGGTCGAGGAACGAGACCCACGCGTGTTGTTTGCCTTCATCCGAATTCGTTCACGCGTGGGTCTCGTACCTCGACCCACCCTACGTCTCCAATCTTCCGTTGCGAACGAGGAACGGTTCACGCATCCACCCAACGACCATCAACACGGGCAACGCAACGGCGGCCGTGTAGAGGCCGGTGGCGGCGGCACGGGTTAGTAGTGTCGAGAGCGGCAACGCGACGTCGCCCAATAGTCGGCCGGTTATCGCGACGCCGACGGCCCAGGCAATCAACGCGGCACAGGCGACCGGCACTTGCGCGACCAGATGATCCGACTTCAATCGCGTGCGTAGCCACGTCACACCATAGCCGACCAGCAGCATCCACGCCATGCCGACGCCCAACCGGCCCGGCGCGATCAAATCGCCCAGCAACGCGACGGCGCCGGCCACCAGAAACGCCCGCGGTCCGGCCGCGATCAGCAACCAGACGACCGCCACCAGTGCGATCAAGTCGGGCGTTGCATCGCCGACGCGCATCACGTCGCCCAGCGCCGTTTCGGCAACGGCGGCGAGGTAGAGGATCGGGATTAGGAGAACAATATACATGGTTACGGTTGTGTCTGATCGAACTGACTTCGCAGTTCTTCTGCTAGCTGTTGATACTCCGCGGCCGGATCACCACATGCGACAATCATTAGCGAAAGTTGGGCAACCATCAGCATTTCCACAATGAAGACCAAGTAGAGGCCTACCCTTGGAGGCGGATTCCTTCGGCCGGGTGACGGTTTCCGCATAATCGACATCCGCAACGGTTGAAACACGAATTCCGACAACATGATGCCGTACAGAACGGCCAACATGGAAACGGCCATAGCCGATGGTGTAGCCCCCATGTCGTCCATGTTGCCGAACATGATGATCAGGCCAATCAGTTGTCCAACCAATCCGCAAGCCAACGCGGCGCGGCTGCCGGTGGCGAAGAAGTCGGATATTTCTTGCCGTTCTTCGTCCGTGAGCGACTCCGCCCCTGACGTGATCATCGATAGGTACAGCCCCCACGGTGCTGGGCCGTGGGTGATCAGCAAGAGCGCCAGCGTTCCGCCCACCACCAGGATCAAGGAAGGATAGTCGATGAATGCCCCCAGGGACGCACCTGGTGAGATTAGGATCGCGCCACAGAACAGACCGACGAGAATGATGAACCCGAAAAGCCTGATCATGATCGGTTTCCTTTTCGCTGTGGTTGTTTGCGTAGCGACAACTCTCGTCGCCGCGCCGGCAACCGCTAAACGTTATCGCTTCTCCGCCACTCTTACGGAACTCAACTCCGTCCGCAACACGGCCACGCGATCCGGCTCGTCGTCCACGGCCGGCTGTAACCAGATCTCCCAACAGGCGGCGCCGACGGGTCGCTCCAGGCGGACGATTCGGCCGCACAACGGGGCCGTCGGCAGGATGCCCTTGCCGGCGGCGGTGAAGACCGGATCGCCGATCGAGACCGGCGCGGTGACGTCGACCAGACGTACGCGGCAGAGCAACTCGCCGCTGCCTTCCAGGACGCCTTGTGGGCCGGTGGCGCTGCCGACGTGGACCAGATCGCGGTAGCCCGGCTCGGTCTGGCTGCGGACCACGCTGGTGGATGGGCCCAGCCGAACGATCTTCCCCCAGACACGGCCGCCGCTGAGGACCGGTTGGCCGGTCTTCAACTGCGAATCGGCACCGCGGTCGATCATCGCGGGGCCGTCGAGCACCAGTGCCTCCGGCTCGACACCGTCGTCGGCCCCGGCGTCGAGCATCTGGTGCCGCGCGAGAAAGGCCCTCGCCTGACGTCCCAAGACGCGCGCGGAGATGCACCGCCCATGCAGCAGTTGTTCGGACGGATCGCGATCGGCGTCGGCCGATTGTGCCCGGGCGGCGTCGAGTTCCGCGGCCAACCGCCGGTTCTCTTCTCGCAGTTGCGCCAACTCCCGTTGGGCTTCGTCCAGTTGTCCGGCGGAGCGGAAGTGCGATTTCACCCGAGCAACCGACCGCTCGCCATGCCCGCGCAACCCCGCGGCGGCCTGCTGACCAGGCTGCAAGGCCCGTCGCGTAACCGAGCGGAGCGGATCGGTCCAGCGCGAGGGCACGAGCGCCAAGGTGAAGGCAAGCAACAGCGCAAGGCCAAGCGACCCGGCGGGGGATTTCAGCACGCGCACAAGTTGTTCGCCGTTGGACGTCATATTACCGAGGAAGCGATGCGTGAGGGCAAGGGAGTGTACCATTTCCGCCACTTGCGTCAAAGCGGAAAGTGTGCGGAAGACGGCCCGCTTTGCCCGCCGCCCCGCGTGCCACCCCCCCCCACGCAGTCGGGGGGC
>JABMRB010001090.1 GCA_013202865.1 Candidatus Nealsoniibacteriota bacterium
ATCCCAAGCTGAAGGTCGTCCACAATGCCTTCGGCGAGATCGGAGACACGCTCTTCGCCGACGTCACGGCGGGCGGCGAACCGGTGGTCGAGGGAGTGGTCACGCACATCGGCCAGGGTGCCTTCCTGCGGGAAGTCACCTACACGGAAGCGCCCGTCGCCGAGCCGTTCATCACCGACGTCGAACTCGACGTCTTCGTTGCCCTGGGTGGTGACGCCGACGGTGACGAGAAGGTCTGGCTGAGCGATTGGGCCGCGTTGCGGGCCAACTTCGGCAACACGGGCACCGGCAAGACTTGGACCGAGGGCAACTTCGACCCTTGGGTCGACGACAAAGTCTGGCTGAGCGACTGGGCCGCCTTGCGAGCGAATTTCGGCAACGCGAGCTATGTGCCTGCCGGTGCCGCGGCCGTCCCCGAGCCGGGGACCATCGTGATGCTGCTGGCCGGACTGCTCTGTGTCGCGTCGGTGTGGCGTCGCCGACGAGGTTGATAATGACTCAATCTCGACCGGTGACGCCGTTACCGACACCGGCCGGGGCCTTCATCCTAAGTATCCCGACCCATGAGAGATCGAACCAGCCCAGGTGTCCGATAAGACCGTATCAGTACGGTCGCTACGAACCACTGCTGACGCGTCCGGCGAGTGCTTGCATTGCCCGGAGGCGCAACATGTGCTGCGGCAAAGGTTTAGGGCGGTTGGAGAACACTCTTGACGCCCGAAGCACGCGTCCTCGACGCAGCGCGGCGCAATCGGGCCGGCGGCGCATCGGGGGGGATGATTGCCGCCCCGATCCGGCAAGCTATATTGAGGTAGGAGCGGTGGAGCAATCATCGTCGTGGTTCGCTCTGCGAACCGGCGTTTTGTCCGCGGGGCGAACAACGACAATGCAACGGTTATTGATGCGTCAGTCCTCGGCGGTCGTGACGCCGACCCGCGAAATCACCAATTTATGACCAAGGGAGTACCCTAGAGATGAGCCGAGCGATATTAGTCATTGCAATGATGGTTTTCAGTTGGCACGTTGCCTTGGCGGGCGACGCCGGCGGGCGTGCCGCGGACGAGGCGGCCATTCGCAAGGCGGTCCGGTCGTACGTCGTGGCGTTTCAACACGGCGACGCGAAGGCCGTGGCCCAGCATTGGAGTGCCCGGGGCGTGTACGTCACCCCCACCGGCCGCCGCGTTGAAGGACGCGAAGCCATCGAGAAGGAGTTCGCGGCCTACTTCGCCGAGAGTAGCGGCAGGCAGATCGAAATCGGCCACCCGGCCATCCGCTTCCTGACCGCCACCGTCGCCGTCGAGGAGGGCACCGCCCGGGTCAGCCGCAGGGGCGAACCGCCGACCGACACTTCCTATCTTGCGATCCACGTCCGGCAGGGCGACGTCTGGAAGATGGACAGCGTTCGTGAGACGGTCGTCCCTCCGGAACCGTCGCATCGCGATCACCTCAAGCAACTCGAGTGGATGATCGGACATTGGGTCGACAAGGGCGACGACTCGACGATCGACACCGTCTGCGAGTGGACTAAGAACGGAAACTTCATCACGCGTTCGTTTGCCGTCTCCTTCAAGGATCGGATCGATCTGGAAGGAACGCAAGTCATCGGCTGGGATCCCGTAACTCAAAACATCAAATCCTGGATGTTCGATTCCGAGGGCGGCTACGGCAGTGGTATCTGGACCCGAAAGGGCAACCGCTGGATCGTCAAGGCGTCTCGCGTCTTGACCAGCGGTGAGAAGGCGTCGTCGGTCAACATCATCACGTACGTCGACCGGAACACCTTCCGGTGGCAATCGATCGGCCGGGAGATCGACGGCGAGTTGCTGCCGAACATCGATGAAGTGCAAGTCGTGCGCAAGCAATCCCCCAACTAAAACCATCCTATATGGAAGTGAAATCATGAAACGGTCAACCTGGTACATCGTGGCGGCCCTGTCCTTGTTCTTTCTTGCTGCCGAAGACGTGTTCGCGCGCGGCGGCGGAGGGAGAGGAGGCGGAGGAGCGCGTCCGTCCGTCGGCGGAGGAGCGCGTCCGTCCGCCGGCCGCAGCCCCTCAATGAGCCGGCCTTCAGTGAGCCGGCCTTCGCCCTCGATCAGCCGGCCTTCGCCCTCGATCAGCCGGCCTTCGCCTTCGGTGAGCCGGCCGTCGGTGTCGCGTCCGAGCACGGGCGCGGTGACTCGTCCCGCCACACCCTCGCGTCCCTCGGTGCAGCCCGGGCAACGTCCGTCGACCGGCGCCATTGGGCGTCCAAGCACGGGAGCAGTGCAGCGCCCGAGCACGGGCATAGGGCAGCGTCCCAGCACGGGCATAGGGCAGCGTCCCAGCACGGGCCAGATCCAGCCGGGCGGCCCGGCGCCTTCGCGAGGCGACCTGCAGAACTTCTTGAACCTACCCAAGGAGAGTCCGGGCACGCGACCGACTCCAGGCCAGCTTCCCGCCACCGGCACGCGACCGACTCCAGGCCAACTTCCCGCCACCGGCACGCGACCGACTCCTGGCCAGCTTCCCGCCACCGGCACGCGACCCGGCGTGGGCAGTCCCGGGGTAGGCGTTGGCCGTCCCGGCGTAGGCGTGGGTAGTCCCGGGGTAGGCGTTGGCCGTCCCGGGGTAGGCCATCCTAAACCGGGTCTCCGCCCCAACGTTAATATCAACGTCAACCGCGGACAGATCAACACTCGGGTCAACAACCGCTACGGCAACATCAACACGCGCCCGTTCACGTCGGGTTGGTGGGCAGGCCGGCCGGGCCATCTTCCCGTCGGGCGTTGGAACCGGTGGTGGAACCGCCCCGGACTTCGGCCCGGCTACTGGTGGCGTTGGGGCACGGCCGCGGCGTTGACCCGATGGGTCGTCAGGGGATGGACGCAGCCGATCTACTATGGCTACGGCAGCGGCGGCAACGTCTACTACGAGGGCGACGTCGTCTACGTCGACGGCGAGCAGAACTGCACTTCGCAGGAGTACTACCAGCAGGCCACCGAAATCGCAGCCGCCGTGCCCGAGATGACCGACGAGCAGGCCGAGCAGGTCGAGTGGATGCCGCTGGGCGTGTTTGCTTTGACCAAAGAGGGAGTCGACGATTCTAATCTGCTCCTGCAGCTTGCCGTCAGTAAGGAGGGGATCATCGCCGGCACGCTGGTCAACGAAACGACCGAGAGCGTTCGGCCCGTGGAAGGCAAGGTCGACAACGACAGCCAACGGGCCGCATGGAGCTTCGCCGACGGCAAGAACACCGACGTGGTGATGGAGACCGGCATCTACAACCTCACCGAAGACCAATGCACGCTGCTGGTCCACTTCGGCGCCGAGAAGACGCAGACCTGGGCCATGGTCCGGCTCGACGAGCCGGAGGAACCACAGGAATCGGCAACTCCGGCGGCGGCAACGGCTACGCCGGGGCAGTGATGCGGAGTATGAATTTCCGGCAAGGACACGTACAAGAGCCACGTCGGATCAGAATGGAGAGCCTATCATCCCGTAAGTGAAGGGAGATCATGGAGATTCACGAGATTCGTGACGTGCTGATGTGGTGTACGATCATCAATTTCGGCATCTTGCTGCTCTGGTTCGCAACGTTCGTGTTTGCCGGTGATTGGCTTCACCGGTATCACGGCAAGTGGTTCCCGATGTCCCGGGAGGCGTTCAATGTGGCTCACTATTCAGGTATGGGGTTGTTCAAATTGGCTGTGATTGTGTTCAATCTTGTTCCCTATCTGGCCCTCTTGATCGTCGGGTGACGGTGAATTGTGCGGGTGTGCCGCTCTGGTGCTGCTACGTCCACTACAATCCCGAGAACGCGCGGGCCGACGTATTCGGCAGGATTTCGCCTTGCCGCTCGCTTGGCTGTGTCGTTGCATCCGTGACCTGCAACGGTTTGACTGCCATGCTCCGCTAAGCTAGCATTCTATACCAAGCGGTCACAACGGGGGCGTCAAACACCCGCCAGTCCATTAGAAAAGGCTCTTCCGGAGAATCTGTGGGTGAATTGAGGGCAGTTTGAGGGATTGGAGTTCAGGTTTTCTGAGGAGAGGGAGGACAAAAAGAATGAGAATGGATGTGGAGAAGAATAGGCCCCGCCATCGTG
>JABMRB010001091.1 GCA_013202865.1 Candidatus Nealsoniibacteriota bacterium
GACGGTCACCGTACCGGCGACGCCGTCACCGACGTCGAGCGCGCCGCGAACGGACATTTCGCCCGTGACGGTCACACCGCCGGCGATGGCGGCGTCCTGGAACGAGTAGACGCCGCCTTGCAGGCCCAGCGAGGTGACGCCGGGCTGTGTGGTCAGGTTACCCAGGGTTACGTTCTCGCCAGTCGAACTCACCACGGAGTTCGCGGTCACCGTCAGGTTGGTGGTATCCTGGTCCGCATCGCCACCGAGGCCGCCGTCGTAGGTCGTTGTCAGGCCGTACTTACTGGCAAGGTAGCCG
This sequence comes from Candidatus Nealsoniibacteriota bacterium, assembly GCA_013202865.1. Classification (GTDB taxonomy): domain Bacteria; phylum Planctomycetota; class Planctomycetia; order Pirellulales; family Thermoguttaceae; genus JABMRB01. The sequence continues at coordinate 299 of JABMRB010001091.1, forward strand.
CCGATGTCGTTGGCATTCTCGGCCGACAGCACGCTGTCGAAAATCAGGAACTCAGCAATGTCGCCGTTGAGCGCCTGGCCGCCGCCTGCACGGTTGCCGACCAACCAGTTCTGGCCGTTGCCGTCATGATAGGCCGGCGTGTCGTTGCCAATCTCTGTCCCGTTGACCAGCACGCGGAAGACGCTGCTGTCGCTCTCCAAGGCGATGAGTTTGTTTCCCACATCAGGCAGCCAGTCGTCATACGTAAACGAAGCGTCTTGGGAGCGGCCGTCGCGGAACGAACCCGGGCGAGACTCGTTCCAGTTTTCGGCAACCATGCGGCTGTCGTTGTTGCGATTTCCAAAGACGTTGTAACGGGTGTTATCGTCCTCATTGCTTGTAATGACCGCGAAGATGGTGGCACCGGTGGGGAACTGTGCACTCAAATCGCCCAGTTCGAGATAATCCCCCCAGTCGTCGCTCTCCTGGACGAACCGCACCGCGGGTTGCCCATTCAGGCCGCTGGCAGCGACGTACGTGGGCTGATTCTCCGCGGCACCCTGCGTTGCGTTATTGCCGTTGCCCGACTGGTCGGCCCAGGTCGCGATCGAGTCACCGTTGCCCGCGGAAATCGTGGAGGCATCGAGCCACACCCTCAAGCTTTCAGGCATCACGGCCCCTCCGCCAATGGCAAGCGTTCCACCGTTGAGTGTCAGGTTGGCACCGGTCAGCAGGTTGGAGCCGCCGACGGTGTTACCCGCCGTGAAGTTTGCAGCGTTGCTCAGTGTGTAATTGACGTCCCCCAGCCGCAACTCTTTGCTGACGGTCACCTCCCCGCCGGCGGTGCTTACCGTTCCGCCGGTGACCTTCATGGTTCCGATGGCGTTGGTGCTGCCGGAGAACGTGACGGTGCCTTCAGCGATGCTGATACCGCCGTCGCCGCTAAGATTGCCGGCGACGTTCATCGTGTAATCGTCGGTGGATCTCAGCGCCAAGGTGGCGCCGCCGGCAACGTTCACGCCGTTGGTCCCGCTGCCGAGAGTGACCGTCTGTGGCCCGGCCACGCCGAGTCCGCCCGGGCCGGCCGTCAACACGCTGTCGGTGGTAACAACCACGCGGTTGTCGAAATCGGGACCGGCGGCCAGCACGGCTTCGCCACCGCTAAGCTGCAAGGTGGCGGCGCCCAGCGGATTCGAGGTTGCCGGTACGGCAATCAGTCGACCGGCTTGCACGTCGAACGTCGCATTGGCGGTCAGATTGGGGCTGTCGGCGTCGAGGATCACGTCGCCCGTGCCGGCCATGGCGATTGTCACGGGGTCGTTTCCGACCACGCTGACCGGACCGGTCGAGGCCGAAACGGGCAGGTCGAAGCCAACCACGCCGCCGGCGGCTGCGTCGACCGTCGTGGCAGTGAAGTCGAACGAAGGGGCCGCGCCCGCCGTGGTGAGTATCCCGTTCTTCAAGGTCAGACTCTTGAACGTCATATCGAACGGAGCGCCTGTCTCAAAGGTGGAATCCTCGGTGACCGTGAGATCGATTCCCGACATGTCGGCGTTCTGAATGCCGTAGACCTGCGCTAACTCAGACGCGCTCAGTACGCGGTCATAGACGTATAACTCGTCGAACAGCCCGGTCCAGAAATTGCTGGACGAGCCACCATCCCAATCCTGTCCGATGGAGAACAGGTGGTCGTCGGTAATCTCCAGCAGGGTTGGGCCAGTAGCTTCCGCAGTCCCGTCAACGATCGGGCTGATCAGGTCGTTCGCGGCGTCCAAGGTCCAGCCGATCATGTGCCATTCGCCGTCCCGGAAGGGTGTATTGCTATACACACGCTCGTTCGTATCACCGCCGTCAACATTGTAGAGCACTTCCCATTGATCCAAACCACCGCCCACGATCTTGTTTCCGCCGGTGGCGGTCCAGAAACCGAGAGCAAACTCATACTCAGTGTTCGCGTCCTTGGTCCAGACCAGGACGGTGTGGTCGCCGTCGGCGACGGCCCCGGCCACGCCGGTTGGGCCGTCGGAGTTGAGGTAGTCACGCTCGCCTTCGCCTGGGCCGCCGAACAACGCGGCGCCACCTACCAGTCCGTCAGGCGAATAATCCGGAGGATTGTCCCCAACGATAGTCGGAGCCACGGCGTCGCGGCCGTTTTCGGTGTCATCGTGACCGAGGTCGGCGGCGTTGTCGAACGAGTAGTGAACAACCGCGCCAGGCAGCGGGGCAAATTCGCCCACTGAGGCAGGGATGTTCAGCGTGCCGCCGGAGAGCGTGAGACCACTCACGTCGAAACCGCCGACGTGGAGCGTGAGCGTTCCCGTGCCTCCTTTGACGAGTTCCGCGGTGGTTTGGCCCGCCACGGGGGTCACGCTGGCTACGTCCATGCTGCGGTCGCCGGAGACGCCGATGGTAGCGCTGCCGTCGATGGTAGCCACGGCGATCGACCCGCCGCCCGTGCTGAGTCGAGAGTTGTTCTGCAAGGCGATCGTGCCGGCCGAGTTGGCGTCGGTCGTCACTGCCAGCGTGTTGCCCGTGCCGATCGTAACCAGTCCGGCCGCACCAACGTCCAATAAGAGAGTGGCGTGGTTCGCCTCGACAAGCGGTCCGCCGCTATTGACGGCGGCCGGGGTCGTGGCATCAGGAATCTTCGTATCGGGGTCCCAGTTGGCAGCGGTGCCCCAGTTCCCGCCGACGCCGCCGTTGTCCCAAATGATCCCCTTGGTCAGTATCAAGTCGTTGCCGTCGCCGCCCGTGTAGTTCACGCCGTAGACCATACCCGACGCGGATCGAGTGGCGGTGACGTTGGCGAATTGGCCGTTGAACGGATCGGTGCCGTCGTTGTCGATCAGCGTAATCGAGGCCGCGTCGATCGTGTACGCGGAGAGGTCCACTTCCAGGTTCTCGTTCAGAAGAGCCGAGCCCGTGAGGTTGATCGGCGAGACACCGTTGGCGTCTGCCTCGAACACCACCGTCGTGTAGCCGTTGGGGTTGTTCAGCACGCTTTGATCGACGATGTTGATCCCGCCTACGTTGATCGTCGGCGTGGATCCCACGATCTTGAACGTGGGCTGGGACCACTGCTGCCCGTCGTACGTGTCGATGGCGAAGCCCAAGGTCCCCCCGACGCTCAACTCCGCGGAATCGCTGATCGTGTAGTTGGGCTGCCTTTGAGCGGAACCGCAGCAAGAACGGCCCAAATACATGTTGGTGACGACGTCCAACCACCCGCCGGTGTGCAGGTAGTCGACCGTCGAAACGCCGTTACTGGTTGTGCTGAGAGAAAGCTCCTGCGGCCGGAAGGTGGCGCCGGACTGATTCACGTCGGTCTCGCCGGCCCAGCCCAGATTGACGCCCCCGGTAGTGGTGAGGACGTCGTCGCCCTCAATGTTCAGCGTGGCATTGATGCCCCACATGTCTCTAATCGTCTGGTCCCCGGTGTTGGCGTTGAAGGTAACCGTAAAGCCGCCGCTCAATTCGGTCCGCAGAGCGACATCCGGCAAGGCACCGGTACTCCAAATCGATGTATCTTCCCAATTGCCGTCGCCGGTCAGCGACATAAAATCCTGCGCCGAACTGTTGGCGGCACCAGTCAGCCAGACCATGGTTGCGACCGCCAGGATCACGAAGGCCCATCCGGATTTGTTTCTTCTCATCGAATCTCTCCCAATCAAAAAATGGTGTCAGTATGTGTCTGTGTCCACCGCGTTGGCGCGATGGATACGCAAGGGAACGAAAAAGTAAACGAAAAAGGGGTCAGAACTGTTTTCCTGCGCAACAAACAGTCCCTGACCTCTTCACCGTTGCGGGGGCCACCGGGAGAATGCACCTGACAAGAAAACAGCCACCACCGATCAAGGTGACCTGCCGTTCGTGCCGGTGCTAACGCTGCCTCACTGGAGAGATGGAGACTTCCGCCGAGGTTTTAGAACCCAAGTTATCTAGTATGTTCAATCAGATTCATTTGTCAACCGTTTCGAGCCCCCCCCCGGTAATCAGGAAGATTCTTGGAAATCTGGCCATAAATCCCCTTCTATCGAGGGAGGGTATGGCTGCTTTGGGACGCAATCCGGGCCTGAAGCAGCGCGCGATTCGCCCGTCCGGCGGCAGCGATAACAGTTGCCAAACCGGCACGCCACCGCTGGGCTCGTCCCGGCGGTGGCGTTTTGGTGCGGGGCGGCTGCACCACGGTGATTACGCCGCGCGACGACGCCAGACGGCCACGGCCAATCCGGCCAACGCGGCCAGCAGCATCGCGATCGTCCCCGGCTCGGGAACGGCCGCCGCGCCGGCAGGCACATAGCTCGCGTTGCCGAAATTCGCTCGCAACGCGGCCCAGTCGCTGAGCCAGAC
>JABMRB010001092.1 GCA_013202865.1 Candidatus Nealsoniibacteriota bacterium
ACATCCATTCTCATTCTTTTTGTCCTCCCTCTCCTCAGAAAACCTGAACTCAAATCCCTCAAACTTCCCTCAATTCACCCACATATTCTCCAGAAGAGCCAATTGGAAGAGTTGACCCCCATTCCTGATTCTACATTCGTGGGCACTGTCGCGATTCTGGTGCCAGGCGCATACTTTTTGGCGGCTTCTCGTACATATGTGATGGCACTCTTTTCGGAAACCTCTGATAGCTGAGTCACTGACACCTTTTTCCCACCAAGAGCCACCTACGGGGCGGACAGCTTGAAACGATGAACGACCATGCAGGTTTTCTCGTCAGGTTCGTATACTGCAGTCTCAATCTGGTATAGTCCCGGCTCCAATTCGATGGAAAGGTACTCCTCCGGTCTGCTCTTCACGTTTCGCCCGGCAAGGCCTGAATCAAAAAGAAGGAGCTTTGGCCCTTCGACTCGAAAGAGGAATTCTCGCCGGAAGATTCCGCCCGGTATTATGCGAAGCGAGTCTACGACCTCCTCTTCGCTTTCAGCGAACATCCACCTAACCAACACTCCGTCATCTCTATGGCCACCTGGAATCCATGCCGTTTGCATTGGTAAGTCGCCCAGGACAAGAGCCTCTGCGTCCCCGACGGGAATTCGCCCAAGATACTCGTTTATACGGCACGCACGGTCATAGTCGGTGCATTTTCCCCCCGGGCTCCAGCTTTCATTGTTGGGCGTCCCTGTAATCTCGTCGACAACACCTCCCCATCTGTCAAGGCTGCGTTCGTCCAAGAGCAGCAGTGGGCCACCTTCTGAGGAAATCCAGCGCATCACAGGTCCGACCTCCTTCTCTCTGGAATAACGAAACTTCACGCTCATCGCGCGTGATACACATGCATCGTACTCGGCAGACAACGTCTGGCCAAAAACGAACGGCAGAGCATCAAACTCGGAAAGCAGTCATTGCTGCCAAGCCCGTACGCGGGTGGCACCGTCGATTTTTGCGGAGTGGGGGTGGCCATTTCGTTTCGTTCTCTCGCAAAATCGCCGGTGTTGCTTGCAACAAGAGGAAGTCTGACCATACCGGCATTATCGCTTTCGCCGCCGACCGATGCAATCCTCTTGTTGCCAAGGCAACCCCGCGTATTACTCCGGATTGAAACTGGCCCTCTTTTTCACCTGGAACTGGCCGAAGAAATACGATACACTTGTACCCGTACCATTGTCGGTACATCGCTCTTTGATAATTCAACGAATACTCCGCAACCGGCGCCAAACTGCCCGGCGGGAGTTGTTTCCCCTTGCCCCTGAAAATCCCGGAAACAATTCGTAACCCCTTGCCACCGCATGGCTTGCGACGACGACAAACGACGCGAAGCTAATCGATGCAGGCGATGCGTCAAGACCCCGTGCCGGTTCGTAACACGTGTGCCGACAAGGACTTAGGGCGAGTGCGGACTGCCGTGCCCGGAAAACCTCGTGGGATGTATGCCGGCAAAATTCCGTTTCGGCCGAACAGAGCCGCGCGGTGTTGCGACGTAACCGGTTGGCAGACAAGCAGTTACGGACGCCCATCGCAGACCCGACGCCGACAGTTGTTTCCTTCCGCAGGCCGAATTCCGGTGCAACCGCGCACGATTCTCTTCGTAGTAACTCCCCCAGATCGCTCTCAATTCACCCTCGCGACTCGACCCCAGCCACCCCAATGCTACAGCTATTCTCCGATCGTCCCCTAGTCCGTCTCGACCAGATGCACCTCGCTGATCTCCAACGTACTGTCCCGAACGCGGCTGTTCAAGCCGATGGAAATCTTCCGGACGCGGTCCAGGTCGAGCCGGCCGTTGGCGTCGGGCTCGTTGGCCAGACTGGGCGCGAGGTCGGCAAAGCGGACCACAGCGGTGTGCCATCGACCGTCGCCCGGCAGGATCGACTCGGACGTGAGGTAGGCGACGCCCGTGTCGCCCTCCCACAACAACAGTCGCACTGTGCCGCCGGCAGCGAGGGACGCTGTGGCCGGGCCGTCACATCGTCCCCGCAGGACAAGGCCCGTCGCGCGGCGAAGATCCACCTCGTCGGGCAACCGAAAGAACGGGTAGACCCACTTGTCGCCGTCGCCAAACGTGGCCTTCAGACGCCAGTGCTTCTCGGCCGTTGTGGTGATTGTCATTCGTCCGTGCCCGACGATGTTTGCCTGCCAGCGGTCCGCTTGCTCGATCGGCAGCCGGACGCGACGGGGATAACGCTCCAGCACGTCGGCCAACTTCACCTCGCCGGCCAGATCGATCCACAGCGGCGAGATGGTTTCGGTCCGGTCGTTGGTGGCCGTAAAGGTGACTTGCAGTCGGCCGGTGGCGGCGAAGGCGCCGGTCAGGTCGGCCAGCCACACCGCGTCGGCGAAGCCCTCGGCCGGCACAACGTGCGTCTGCGACGCCGAGCCGGCCAACCGGACCATCTGTTGCGAGAACGACGTTTTCAACGTCACCTTGCAGGGCTTCTCGTCCAGGTTGAACACCCGCACCCGTAGCGGCGTTGTGCCCGGCGTCTCGGACAACACGTGGTAGCCTTCCGACTCGGCCCGCATCGCGTTGTCGTCCCATTGAAACCGCAGCACGATCGGCGACGGTGCAGACGGCTTTGCAGCTTCATCTTGGGCAATCTTCCATAGCCGCACGGCCGGCACGTCGGTTTGCAGCCGATCGGCCAGCCCGTCGCGGTCGAGCCAGACGTAGGTCAGCCCGTCGGGCACCGGCACAGTTTCGTCGTCGGCCTTTTCGAGTTCACGGCCGTCGATGCCCGTCAGTCGTAGCGGCGTGACGGGCAGTTTGACTCGGGCGTTCTCGTCGGGGCGGCCCGTGTAGACGATCGCCACAGTCTGGTGCTCGTCGCCGAAGACGCGTGCCCTTTGCACGTTCGGATCGTCGCACTTCAGGTCGCCCAGATAGCTCTTGTGCCCCACCGCGGAGATCAACTGCACGTAGGCCGCCATCGACCGCAGCGGCGTTGCCATCGAGCCGGTCATGCCGAAGTTATTGGTGCGTTCTTCATAGTACGGATAGACGAAGCAGAAGTATCGGGCGACGCCGGCGGCGCGTGCCTCGACCGCCTTCATCGTAATATCCAGCGCACTGACGGCGTCCTGATCGTGGGGCGGGCGGCCCGGCCCGCGCGACCACGGCCGGCCGCACTCGGTAATCCACAGCGGCATCGCCTCGCGATCGTGCCGGCGCAGCCACGTGCGATAGTCGGCAACGAGTTTCTCCATCTGCTGCGCCCGGCCGTAGGTGTGGAAGCTGACCGCGTCGACGCAATCGAGCATCCCGTTGCGGGCGGCCGTCTCGAGGAACGCCCGGTTGTGGTGTGCGAAGGAACCGCCCAGCAGCGGCACGTCGATCTCGCCGCGGTGCAACGCGTAAGCGATCGTCCGCACGAGCGGCACGTACTGATCGGCCGGCAGGTTGCCGCCGAAGAAGATGTCCGGTTCGTTCCAGACCTCCATGGCCCCCCAGGTGGATTGCCAGCGCCGGCCGATCTGCTGCCATGCCCGGGCGGTCTTCGCCAGATCGTCGGGGTACTTGCCGATCAGGCCGAGCCACGCGGGCGTGCTGTGGAACATTTCGAGCACTTCGACGCCGCATTTTTCGTGCGTCCGCCTAAGCGTATCGAACTGCCGCGATCCTTCCCAGTCCCAGCGGTCGGCACGGCGATGGATGTCCTCCCAGCTTAGCCGTTCTCGCGACATGCCCACGCCGCTACGGTGCAACGCCCGCAACAGCCCCTGGCGAACGTCGTCTCGATCCACGAGCCATGAAAGGGCACTGTCGATGCAGAAGAACGGGTCGCGCGGCTCAGTGCCGCCGGCAGCGAGGGACGCTGGGCCGCCGGCAGCGAGGGACGCTG
>JABMRB010001093.1 GCA_013202865.1 Candidatus Nealsoniibacteriota bacterium
AGTTTGAACCAGGCCTAATGTTGACAATCGCGGAAAAATCCAATCGGTCATTTCAAGCTGATTCTAATCGACGTAAGTCCTTATTTCAAGGCGACTTAATGGTCGCCGCGCGCGGGCGACGGGCTTGTTCTTAAAACGTAAAGGCGGGGCAAAATTCCCGTACGGGGAGGAGGAGGGGCAGATTGGCGCGGAGGATGCCGCCTTTTCAGGGCTTCATCTGGTTGCGGCCGTGGCCTATCTCGGCGAGGCGGAGCCTCGAAGACATTGCGTTCCCAGGCGGAGCCTGGGAACGAGGGGAAGTCGGCCCCCAACCTAGTCGATCGACCCCGTCGACGGAAGGGACGGACCGTTGACATTAGCAATGCTTATGCTAAGATCCGCCTATGAACATTGAAACGTTGCGTATCTTCTGCGATGTGGTGCAGCGGCAGAGCTTCTCGCGCGGCGCCGCGGTCAACGACGTTAGCCAGTCGGCGGCCACGCAGTCGGTACATCGCGTGGAACGCCTCTTCGGCGTCCAGCTCGTCGACCGCACGAAACGGCCGTTCGTGCTCACGCCCGAAGGGCAGGTCTGTTACGAGGGGTTCCGCGAGGTCGTTGAGCTATTCGACGCGGCTGAGGCACGGGTCCGGTTGATGCGCGAGGAGATTGGCGGCACGGTTCGGGTGGCGGCTATCTACTCGGTCGGGCTGCACGACATGAGGCAGTGCATGCAGGACTTCATGCGCCGCTTCCCGGAGGCCAAGGTCCGGCTGGAATTCTCCCATCCGCACAGGGTCCGCGAGGCCGTGCTCAACTCGGACGTCGATCTGGGTATCCTCTCCTATCCGACGCCTTCGGCCGACCTGACCGTCATCCCGCTACGGTCCGAGCGGATGGTGCTGGTTTGCCACTGCGACCACCCGCTTGCCCGGGAGGACGCCGTGACCGCCGAACATCTCCAGAACCAGGACTTTGTCGGTTTCGATCCGGACTTGAGCATCCGCAAGGAGATCGACCGCACCATGCAGCAGCGGGGTGTGAAGATTCGCCGCGTGATGGAGTTCGACAACATCGAGACGATCAAGCAGGCCGTGGGGATCGGTGCCGGCGTGAGTATCCTGCCGGAACCGACCGTGCGCGAGGAGGCCCGTAACGGCACCTTGGCGGTGGTCAATCTGATCGCTCCTGAAATGCGGCGGCCGATCGCCATCATCCACCGCCAGCGCAAGGCGTTCTCGCCGGCGGCGATCAAGTTCATCGAACTGCTCCGTGAGGTGCAGGGAAGCCCGCCCGAAGAGGAAGACGCCGAAGCGGAAAGCACCGGAGAGGACTCATGACGCACGAAGCGGAAACTCCCGTGAACTTTACCTCGACCTCTGGTCGGCGGACCTCCTCGACCTCACTGCCGGGCAAAACCGTCTACGTGCTCGAAGGCACCGGTCTGGTGGAGGCGGCGGCCGAGGCCCACATCGTGCTCGATCTGCCTTGCGGCGGCGAGGGCATCTGTGGCAAGTGTCGCGTGGTGGTCCGCGACGGGGCAGCCGAACCGACCGACGAGCAACGCGAGGCCCTGTCCGCCGAGGAGCTCGAAGCGGGCGTCCGGCTGGCCTGCCGCTCGACGGTCCATGGGCCGATGACCGTCGAGGTGCCGGCCGCTTCCATGCCGGCCGCCTATCACCAGATCCTCGAGCAGACCGAAGAGACCGGTGCCGCGGAACTCGATTCGGCGATTCGCAAGCAGTACGTCGAACTGCCGCCGCCGACACGCGACGCCGCCGACCCCGATCTGGTGCGGTTGCAGCGGGCGATCGGGCCGTTGGAAGCCGGGCCGTTGGAGGTCGGTTTGGATCTGTTGCGGGAGATTCCCCGACGGTTGCGCGAGGCCGATTTTCGCGGCACGGCCGTATTGAGTGATGGGCATTTGGGCAACGGGCGTTTGCTCGATTTCGAGCCGGGAAACACCGAAGCGGAGCAGTTCGCCCTGGCTGTCGACGTCGGCACGACCACGCTCGTCGCCGTGCTGCTGGATCTGAACGCCGGGCAGGAGCGGGCCGTCTCTTCGCGGCTGAATCCGCAGACCCGGTTCGGCGACGACGTGCTCTCGCGAATCCTGCACGTCCAACAGGGGCCCGAAGGCTTGGATGAGTTACACCGGTCGATCGTCGGCGCCGTCAATGAGATGATCGCCGAGTTGATCGGTGAGGCGGACGTCTCGCACCGGCAGATCTACGAGGCGGTCTTTGCCGGCAATACGACGATGCAGCAATTGCTGCTGGGTGTCGATCCCAGTTCGCTGGCCGAAGTGCCCTTTGTACCCACCGCGGCGACCGTTGCAGCCGTGCGAGCCAGCGAGTTGGGCCTGCACATCCACCCCCGGGCGGCAGTTCACACGTTGCCGGTCATCGGCGGGTTTGTCGGTGGCGATACGTCGGCGGGGATCCTGGCCACCGAGCTGGCCGAGAGCGACGGCCCGGCACTGCTGGTCGACGTCGGTACCAACGGCGAGATTGTGCTGTGTGCCGACGGGAAGCTCTCGGCCGCGTCGACGGCTGCGGGGCCCGCGTTCGAGGGCGCGCGAATCTCGCAGGGTATGCGCGGTAGCCAGGGGGCGATCGAGAAGGTGGTCGTCGACGGCCGGCTGCGAATCCACGTCATCGGCGGCGGCGCACCGAGGGGCATCTGTGGATCGGCCCTGATCGATCTGGCCGCGGAACTATTGCGTCACAAGCTGCTCACGTCGCTAGGCCGGCTGCTGCGGCGCGACGAACTTACCGGGGGCGTGGTGGCCGATCTGGCCGACCGGTTGGTTGAGCAGGACGGTCGCCCGGCGTTCCTGGTGGCGTCCGCGGCCGAGACCGACAACGGCAAGCCGATCGTGCTTACGCAGCAGGACCTCCGCGAGTTGCAATTGGCCACCGGGGCGATCCGGGCCGGGATCACGATCCTGCTACACCGCGCGGGCCTCGAAGCGGTCGATCTGCAGTCGGTGATGATTGGCGGCGGGTTCGGCAACTTCATTCGCCGCAACAACGCGCAGCGGATCGGCCTGTTACCGACCCGGGTCGAACGACGCCGGATTCGCTACCGGGGCAACACGTCGCTAGCCGGTGCCCGACTGGTGGCCCTTTCCCGCCGGGCAAGAGCGGCGGCCGAGGAGTTAGCCGGGCGGACCGAGCACATCGATCTCTCGCTGGACGCCGAGTTCCACGAGACGTTCGCCGCCGCGATGATCTTCCCGAGTGAAGACGAGTTGCAGTAGCCGGTCGCATCGCGGTTGTTGTCTTTTTCGCCCGCCCCATGCCGGGCGAGCTTGACTGCCAGGCGTTGGGGCGTTGCTCGTAAATCGTTCTGTGCGGCGAAGTTACGACGATCTCGGCACCCGGTTCGCTTCACTTGCGCGGGGTCGATTTGGATGATATTCGTCACGGTCTGGCGACCGTGGCTACAGGCGGTGGTTTCCGCCCGGTCTTTCGGGTATCATCGCACGACACGACACTCCCGCCCGAGTCGTTTCGCCCCCCGGGCGTGCCTGCCGTTGCCGTACGCCCCCGAGCAAGGTCCTGCTGCATGGTATCGCCACTAAAGATCGGGCCGCTTTCGATCGATCCGCCGGTGTGGCAGGCCCCCATGGCCGGCTTCACCAACTTTGCCTTTCGCAAAATCGTTCGTCGCTTCGGCGGCGCCGGACTGTTGACCACCGAGATGGTCAGTGCCCGGGGGATGCGTCAAATCGAAGCCCGCAAAGGCGACCTCCCCGAGCGACTATGGGGTGTGGAAGACGAACCGCGCCCGCTGGCCGTACAAATCTGGGACAACGATCCGGGGCTGTTGGCGGCCGTGGGACATCGATTGGCCCACCAGTTACACGTCAGCGTGGTCGACCTCAACTTCGGTTGCCCGGTCAAGGCCGTCTCGCAGAGCGCCCAGAGCGGTTCCTATCTGTTGCGGTACCCGGACCGTATCGCGGAGATCGTTGCCCGGGTGGTCGAGGCGTGTGCCCCGGTGCCGGTGACGGCCAAGATCCGGCTGGGGGGCTCCCGCGAGTCGATCAACGCGATCGAAGTGGCCGGGGCAATCGAAGCCGCCGGCGGCGCGGCGGTGACGGTCCACGGTCGCACGGCCGCCGACCGGTTCCGCGGCTCGGCCGACTGGGACCAAATCGCCCGGATCAAACCGCATCTGAAACGGATGCCATTAGTCGGCAACGGCGATCTGCAAACGCCCGAGGACGTCGTCGAGGCCTTTCGCCGCTGGAGCGTCGACGGTGTGATGATCGGCCGGGCCGCGCTGACGAAGCCTTGGCTATTCCGCCAGATCCGCTGTGCGTTGGCCTCCGAGCCGATCCCACCGGAGCCGACGTTGGTCGAGCAGCGCGAGTTGTTGTTGGACCATTACGGCATGATTGTCGATCGTTTCGGTCCAACCAGGGGCACGATCCAAATGCGACGTTACGCCTGCCACTACGCCCAAGGCCACCACGGCTGCCGCGCGTTCCGCAGCCAGATCGCCACGGCCGCCACGCCGCAACAATTCGCCGAGGCCGTCGATCGCTACTTCCCCACGTAGGTCAGGGCGCGCCCTGACGAACCGACTGATGACTGGGATTGAACCGCGAGCAGGGAGCCTCTACCAGAACGGCGTGTCTTCCAGGCAATTGACCGACGGCGCGA
>JABMRB010001094.1 GCA_013202865.1 Candidatus Nealsoniibacteriota bacterium
GGCAAGACCTGGACCGAGGGTAACTTCGATCCGTGGGTCGACGACAAGGTTTGGCTGAGCGACTGGGCCGCGCTGCGAGCGAATTTCGGCAACTCGGACTATACGCTAGCCGCCGCCGCCGTTCCCGAGCCGGGGACCTTGGCTATGGTGTTGAGCACGGCGCTGCTGGGTTTGCTGACACGGACCTTGCGAACGCGGCGTCGTTGAGGCGGTCGGCATGGCGCCAAGACAACCATTGCAGGAAAAAGGGCGGTAATGAGGCAAATGCTGAACCATGCAATCCCGCGACCGCGCAAGATCCGAGGCGGCGCCCTCGGCGGTGCGGTATCGCGGAAAGTCCGACTCGGCGTCGAGCCATTGGAGCCGCGATGGATGCTCGCGGGGGACAGCACCGTTGTCTTCAACGAGGTCATGTATCACCCGGCCGGCGACTCGGAGTTGGAGTGGGTCGAGTTGCACAACCAGATGGCCGTCGACATGGATCTTTCCGGATGGCGTCTGGACGGCGGCATCGATTTCGAGTTTTCCCAGGGGGCTGTTCTTGCCGGTGGCGAGTACCTGGTCGTCGCGGCCGATCCGCAGCGACTTCAAACGCAGACCGGTTTCGCCGGCGCCATCGGGCCATACACTGGCCGTTTGTCTAACGGCGGCGAACGGGTCGAGCTTCTCAATAACAGCCAACGTCTCATGGATGTGCTCGACTATCGCGACGGAGGCGACTGGCCGGTTGGCCCCGACGGATCGGGGGCAAGCCTGGCGAAGCTCGATCCGGACTCGGCCAGTGAGCCGGCGGCGAATTGGCGCACCAGCGTTCAAGCAGGCGGTACGCCTAGAGCAGTCAACTTCACCTCGGGGCCCGCGCTGGGCCCCGAGATCTCGTTGCTGCCGATCGACGCGACCTGGTGGTACGACGATTCGGGGACGGATCAAGGAGATGCCTGGAAGGAAGTCGGTTTTTCCCCGGACGGCGCCGGGTGGCAAAGCGGCGGGGCGTTGCTGTTCAACGAGACGGCTGCACTGCCGAGCCCGAAAACGACACCGCTGTCCCCCGACGCAAACACCTACTACTTCCGTACCGAGTTCCTCTTCGACGGCGATCCGAACATTGCTCGGTTGACCGTCCAACATGTTATCGATGACGGGGCGGTCTATTACGTCAACGCCACGGAGGTCTACCGATTCAACGTGCCCGTGGGTCCGGTGGCGTACGACACGACGGCCACTACGGCCATCCGAAACGCGTCCTTGGCCGGCCCCTATCTGATCGATGCCGGTCCGCTGGTACAAGGGGTCAACGTACTGGCCGTCGAAGTACACCAGGCCGACGAGGCTTCTCTACCAGGTGTCACGCTGATCGAGACCGGCAACGGCGGCGGTGTACCCGATAACCTGGCGCTGCAAAGCCACGGTGCGCTGGCCTTCGCCAAAGACGCGCTTCCGGGGTACCCGATCCACCAGATTCCCCACGTCAACGACGGGCTTTACGGCAACAGCAACAGTTGGATCAACAACTCGGCGGGCAGTTTCGCCGGCGTGGCGTTCGATCAGGCCCATGCAATCGACCGGATTGCCTTCGGCCGCGACAATGGCGGCGAGGCGACTCAGTACACGGACCGCTGGGGGACGTACACCCTGCAATACACCACGGTTGCCAGTCCCGACGCGGCCACTCCCGACGCCGCATGGCACGATATCGACACCTTGGCCTATGGCGGCGGATTTCCCGACGCCACGCCCTGGCTGCGTCACCTCTGGGGTTTCAACCCAATCGAAGGGGTGACCGGTGTACGCGTGATGACGCACGAAAACGGCATCTGTCTCGACGAGATCGAGGTCTATTCAGCCGAGGCAACGGATGTGGTGTTCGGTTCGACGTTGGATGCAACCGAGATTCTTGATCCGCCGGAGTTGCTTCTCAATGAAGTCGCCGCGAGTGGGGCCGAGCCCTTCTGGCTGGAGATCGTCAACTCTGGGCTGAAACCGGCCAGCACCGGCGGGCTGGTGATCGCTACCTCCGCTGGGAACCAGTTTGTATTGCCCGATCAGTCGATCCCGGCCGGTGGCATGGTGAGCTTCGACGAAGTCGAACTGGGATTCGCGCCGTTGGCGGGCGAGAACCTGTACATGTACGGCGACAATCGCTCGGCCGTGCTCGACGCGGTGCGCGTCGAGGATCGCTTGATCGGACGCAGCTCGCAGCATGAGGGCAGGTGGTTATCTCCGGATATGCCGACCCCCGGCGATGCCAATCACTTCGATTTGGAATACGACGTGGTGATCAATGAGATCATGTATCATCCGTTCGAGATGCCCCCTGGCGGCGCCGCCGAGGAGGAGTGGATCGAACTCTACAACCGCGGAGACGTGATCTTAGACCTGACCGGTTGGACCCTCGAAGATGCCGTTGAGTTCACGTTCCCGGCCGGGACGACGCTCGGACCGGACCAATACTTGGTGGTTGCCAAGGATGCGGCCCTGCTGCGTACGCGTTATCCCGGTGTTGAGATCATCGGGGATTTCGCCCGCAGTCTCTCCAATCTCGACGATCGAATCCTGCTAGTGGACGATGCCGGCAATCCGGCCGACACGATCCACTACTTCGACGGGGGGCGTTGGCCGGCGTTCGCCGACGGGGGGGGATCGAGTCTCGAGTTGCGCGACCCGGATGCAGATAATTCTATACCCGAGGCCTGGGCCGCCAGCGACGAGCGCCGGCAGTCTTCGTGGAACACGTACACGTATCGCGGGACAGCCCAGTCCGATGGCGGTTCGACGCTGTACCGCGAATTCGTCCTGGGGCTGCTGGATGCGGGCGAGGTGTTGCTGGACGACATTTCGGTGATCGAGTTTCCCGACGGCGTCCGCACCGAGTTCATCCAGAACGGCACGTTTGAGTCCGGCACGGCGGAGAAGTGGCGGATCCTCGGCACCCACCAGGACCAAGTCATCACCGATCCAGACGACCCCACCAACAAGGTCCTTCACCTGACTGCCACCGGCGCCTCGGAGGACCGACTCAACCACGCCGAGACCACGTTCGTGGGGAATCGCTCCGTGACCAACGGGCGCGAGTACGAGATTTCTTTCCGTGCGAAGTGGCTGGGCGGCTCCAACCAGATTAACACGCGACTGTACTTCAACCGCTTGCCCGCGACGACGCTGATCGACGTGCCGTTGCTTAACGGGACTCCAGGCGCGCCGAACTCGACCTTGGAGGCGAACATCGCCCCCTCATATAGCGGTTTGACCCACGCCCCGGCGGTCCCCGACTTTGGCGAACCCGTGGTTGTCTCCGTAACTGCCAGAGACCCCGACGGCATTGCCGCCTTGACCCTCTGGTACTCGGTGGATGGCGGGGCGGCCGAGTCGGTGGCGACGTCGGATCCAGGCGGTGGTTTGTATCAGGCGTTAATCCCCGGCCAGGGAAGCGCGTCGGTGGTGCAGTTCTACGTGGAGGCGGAAGACGGTCTTGGCGCCCGGTCGTTCTTTCCCCCCGCCGGACCGGCTTCCCGCGCGTTGTACAAGGTCCAAGACAACCAGGCTCGCGACGGCTTGGCGCACAACTTCCGCATTATCATGACGGCCGCCGACGCGGCGTATCTGCACACGCCGACCAACCGCATGTCCAACGATCGGCTGGGCGCCACGGTCGTCTACAAGGAGAGCGAGGTCTTCTACAACGTCGGCGTCCGACTGAAGGGGTCTAATGCCGGACGATCCAGCGACCTCTACGTCTCGTTCAACATTGGCTTCGATCCGATGCAGCTTTTCCGCGGCGTTCATCGGACGGTGGCTGTCGATCGTTCTGGACGCGGCGGCGCAGTCTCGCAGGGCCAGGAGGAGATTCTGGTCAAACACATGCTCAATCAGGCCGGCGGCGTGCCCGGTATGTACGACGACATCGTCTACCTGGTGGCGCCCAATTCGGTTCACAATCGCTCGGCGCTGCTGATGATGGCCCGCTACGGCGACGTGTTCCTCGATTCGCAGTTTCCCGGCGGCTCGAACGGGACCATCTTCAAGCTCGATATTCAGTACGTCCCCAACGGCACCACCAATGGCAACCCGGAGAGCCTCAAGCTGCCTTATCCCTACAACCATCCGTCGCCGAAGGATCTGGCCGATTACGGCGACGACAAGGAGGCGTATCGCTGGTACATGCAGATACGCAACAATCATGCGGCCGACGACTACTCGCGGATCATCGCGCTGTCGCAGGCGATGAGCCTCAGTGGCGCCGCGCTGGCCGAAGCGGTCGAACCGTTGATGGACTACGACGAGTGGGCCCGCCTGTTTGCCATGCAGTCGCTGGTCAATTGCGTTGATACTTACTTCCGCAGCAGCTTGCACCATAACGTATCGTTCTATGCACCGCCGGATGACGGCAAGATCCTGGCCCTGCTTTGGGATTGGGACCTGGGAATCTTCAGCAATCCATCGGCCTCACTGCTGGGCGCTCACTCCAATTTCCGCAAGGTGGTCAACCTGCCGGGCAATCTTCGCGTGTTTCACGGGCACCTGCTGGATCTGATCAACACCACCTTCAATCGCACCAATATGGACCGGTGGGTGAGCCACTACGGCTCGGTGGCGGGGCAGGATTTCTCGCCTGTGGCGGCGTTCATATCTTCCCGCCGTAGTTACGTCTTGAACCACCTCTTACCGTCGGTCGACTTCGAGATCACCACCAACGGGGGAACGGATTTCTCGGTGGACGATGCGGCAGTAGTCATTGAGGGCACCGGCTGGATCGACGTCCGCGAGATCCGTTTGGCCGGCAATGACCGGCCGCTCGAGGTCACGTGGCTCGACAACGAGCGCTGGCAGATCACCATGCCGATCGTGTTCGGGGCCAATGCGATTTCCTTCGAGGGCTACGATTACCAGGGCAACTTCATCGACAGCGACGCGATCACCGTCACGTCGACCATCGGCGACCGTCCGCTGCAAGAGTTTCTCCGATTGACGGAGTTGAACTACAACCCGGCCGACCCCACGCCGGAGGAAGCCGCACAGCAATTCGATGACAAGGACCTCTTCGAGTTCGTCGAGTTGCAGAACGTCGGATCCCAGACGATCGACCTGACCGGCGCACGCTTCATAGAGGGGATCGATTACACCTTCGGGCCGCGCGTCTTGAAAGACGGCGTGCGGATTACCGAGATTAGCACCGGCGGCCCCGACTACGTCGAGGTCCAGAATATCGCGGACGGCGCGGTCGACACGTCCGGCTGGGTGATCGTGGTGAACGATTCGTCGGCCTTCCAAATGAACGATGTTTACCCGACGCTCTGGCACCTGCCCGACTCGCTCTCCGCCGGAGACATACTCTATCGGACCAGCGATCCCGACGACAACTATTGGGGTGAGATGCTCTTCCCGTGGCCCCAGGGATGGGGCTGGGTGATGATCGTGGACGAAGCTGGCGGCGTGGTCGACTTTACGGTCTGGGGATACGGCGATGAGCAAATCTCGTCGTTCGACGTCACCGTGGATGGGTACCGCATCACGGCCGGCAATTTCTGGGACGGGCCGGCAGTTCCGGCAGGGGGCGACTCGCAGAACTCGCTGCGACGAAGCGGCGGCATGGACCATGATGACGCCGCCGATTGGGCCTTCTCCACGCCGCAGTCCAAGGGGACGACCAACAGCGGGCTGCAGATACCCTTTGACGGCGTCGGCGCCGAACTTCGGCCGGGGAAGTTCTTGGTGCTGGCGAAGAATCCTGCCGCGTTTGCTGCCCGATACGGCAGCCGGATCGACGTGCTTGGTCCGTACGACGATCAACTCCGCAACAGCGGCGAAGGCCTTCGGCTGGTCGATGCCAACGGTGCCGTGGTGTTCGATTTCCGCTACGACGACGAAGACGGGTGGCCCGGCCGGGCCGACGGCAAAGGAGCGACGCTGAAACTAATCGACCCGTCCGGTGTGCCGGACGACGCCGACCAACGGATTGCCTATCTCGACGATCCGGACAACTGGCGCAGCAGCGTTGCCTATCTTGGCACGCCCGGCACCGAGCCGCACCCGTCTCAGGGCGTCGTGATCAACGAGGTGCTCAGCCATACCGATTGGCCGCAGGTCGATTCGATCGAACTGCACAACGTGACCGATCAGCCGATCGACGTCGGTGGATGGTATCTCAGCGACCGCTGGGGCTGGGACTTCGCGGCCCCCGACGGTGGCAGCGACGACTACCGGAAGTTCCGCATCCCGACCGGTGTGTCCGGCGAAACGATCATCCCGCCACATGGGTACCTCGTCTTCGACGAACACGACTTCAACCCCACGCCGGGCGCCCCGGCGCCGAATCATTTCGCTTTGAACGGCGCCCACGGTGACGACGTCTGGTTAATGAAGGCCGACGCGGTCGGCAACCTGACGCACTTCGGCGACCACGTCGATTTCGGCGCCCAGGCCAATGGCGAGTCGTGGGGACGTTGGCCGGACGGGTGGGAGCCGTCGCCGGAGGCCCGCGGCACGGTCTACCCGATGACCAGGCCGACGTTGGGCCAGCCGAACAGCAGGCCGCGGCTGGGCGCCGTGGTGATCAGCGAGATCCACTACAACCCGGGCACCATGCTGGAGGCGGACGACCTCGAGTTCGTCGAGATCTACAACGCCTCGGCCGCCGCGGTCGACCTGACCAACTGGCGGCTTCGCAAGGGCGTCGACTACGATTTCGCCCCGGGCGAGTTGCTCGCGTCCGAGTCGGCCATGGTGATCGTGCCGTTCGACCCGATCTTAGAAACCGACAAGTTGACCGCCTTCCGCACGGCCCACAACGTTCAGGGGCCGATCGAGATTCGCGGGTCCTACAGCGGTAAGCTGCACGACGACGGCGAGTCGGTGCAATTGCAGTATCCTGACGAGCCGCCACTGGAAGAGCCCGGCTTCCACCCGGGCCTGCTGGCCGACGAGGTGATCTACGACGACGACGGGCCCTGGCCGATCGCGGCCGACGGCACGGGCGTCTCGCTGCATCGGCGTTCGATCGCCGCATGGGGTGACGACGCGGCGAGTTGGATCGCTGCTGCGACGACGCCCGGTACAGCGACGTTCGACCCCGTCGTGCTCGGCCTGCACGTCTTCTACAACGGCTCGGCGTTCGACTGGGACCTATCGGCCGACATTGACGGTGACGGGCAGTTCGACCCGGGCGAAAACGGTCTGAACGACGACGCGGCGGTGGCCACCGACAAGCGGCCGCTGCTGCCGGGCGAGATTGCCACGTCGGCCAACTACACCAGCTACAGCCGCGGCATCAACGGCGTGATGATCGACTTGGCCAACCTGCCGACGACCAAAACACCCGTGGCGGGGGATTTCCGCTTCCACGTCGGCAACGACAACACGCCGGCCGATTGGCCCGCGGCGGTGGCCCCGAGTTCGGTCACCTTCCGTCCGGGCACCGGCACCGGCGGCAGCGACCGGGTTACGATCGTCTGGCCGGACGGGCAGATCCGCAACACGTGGCTGCAAGTGACCGTGCTGGGCGACAACCTGGGGCTGGCCGGCGACGACATCTTCTATTTCGGTAACACCGTAGCCGAGTCGGGCAACTCGTCGGCCGACGCCCGGGTAACCACCGCCGACCTGCTGTTAGCCCGAAACAACCCCCGCGACCTCCTCACCTCAGCCGGCGTCGCTTTCCCGTACGACTACGACCGCGACATGTGCGTCAACGCCACCGACGTGCTATTGGCCAGGAATAGCCAGACGAACTTTCTCAACGCCCTGCAGTTGATTGACTTTCGCGGAGACGCCGCAGAGCCCCAGGAAGCTTCGCTAGCCGAGTTCGCATGGGTCAACGATCAAGCGACTGCCAAACGGCAATCGACACAGCAGGATGACTCGAACAAAGCTACAGACAGACTACTGGCAACCTACTTGCCTTAACGCAGGCGCCCTGTCGCTGGCCCGGTCCCGTTCACTCTGAATCCTTGCATGTCGGCCCTCGGGTGTTCTTTCAGCAATTTGTGGATTGGCTCGAAAGTCTTGAGGATCTTCCGATAATCGTGGTCCCGCTTCGACAGGAAAACGGGCTGGCCGCACTGTTGGGTGCCGCCGGATTCTTTGGACAGCGGGGCCAGCAGGAAATTGTTGTTCTCGGGATTCACCACGCGAGTGTAGAACTTGCGAGGGATGCCGTCCTGGTGACAACTGGCACAACGCCGTGAGGCGACTTCCTTAAGTGTCGAATCGAGGTCCGGCGGCAGCATCCGCCGGCTGCCCATCCGCTGCTTGTGGTTCGACGACGAGGTCCCGTAGTACGGAACATTCAGGTCGATCCACCGATAGATCCGCTGCCGTTCGTTCCACGACAGACTCACCCGGGCCTGACCGTCTTGATCCGGGTGTCCCGTCTCGACCAACTCCGCCAACGGGCTGACCGGGCTGCCCCAGGTGCGCGGCGTTACCTGCAGGATATTGTGTCCCGCCCCATTGATGGTCCAGATCCACGAAACCCACGGACTCTTCCCTCGCTGCTGCTCTCCGGCCGGGCCCGAGATCGTATCATGCCGCTGCCAGTTCCACGCCCCCAGCGTCCCGGTTCGGGCCAGGACGTCATACGACACGTTGAAGAAATCGGTCTTGTCGCCCGACAGGTCCACGCCGCCAGGCTGTTCCCGTTCGTTGTGACACGAAGTGCAATGCCGGTCCAGCACCGGCTGTACAATTTCACTGTAGCTGAAGCCTTTCACACCCCATTCCGGCGGCGTCAGTGGCCGAGCTGCCCCGGGTGTCAAGAAGTGGGCCCGTGTATCGGGCGTCACGGTGTTTCGGTCCGCATGACAGCCGACACACCCCTGTACCTCGCCCGGCATGAAATGCGTGAACGAACGCATCCGCTGCACGGCACGGCCCTTGGCATCCAGGGCCAGGAAATAGACCGGCGTCTCCGACGGCACCAAGAACGCCGCTGAGCCGTCCTCGTTCACGTCGGCGTAGCCCCACACCTTCTTCGGCGCGAACGTCGCCCCGCACGAAACCAAGGGGAATTGCCATCCGAAACAGGCGATGATCCGCAATCGGTCGCCGCCCTCGGGCGGAAAGTTTTGAATCGGCGAATGCGTTCCCTTCTCCATCTCCTGAACCACCGCGATCCGCTTGACCTCGCCGGGGCGAACGTGCGGTTCTAGCCCTTTGTACACGTCCTGCACGAACACGGTTGCCCAGTTGCCCGAAACACTGCCGTCCTCGGGCAGCGGCACCGATTGGTCCATCGTCCGGCCGGTACGAACTTGTGGAGCCGTCACGGCACGAATCGGTATCGCGTTATAGAAGCCCATCGCGTCGTCCGATTGTAGCAACGTCACTGCATTGCCGGCGTAGTCTCGCAGTTGAACAGCTCCCGCCTTTGATACCAAATAGCGTGAATCGTCGATCGGGAACGGTTTCTCGTACAACATCTTCGCACGAGCCTGCGGATTGTTCAGCATGCCATTGCCGAACGCCCCGCCGCCGCCCCAGTGATGCACGCGGTACTCCAATTCCGGCGTCAGATTCGTCACCGATTCGGGCGAGTTTGCCCCATGGGACGGATCGATCCGAACGATCCCCCCGCGACACGGGCCGTTATGGTTCGTCGCCGTCGCCAGGATGGCCGACGTCCCCGGAATCGCCCGGGCGTGCATGAATGTTCCCGGACTGATCACGCGGTTCCCGTAAAACCCCGACAAGGCCGTCCCGTCCGGATTGATCGCCCACAGACTCTGGATGGGACAGACCGGCCGATCGACGTATTCCCACCGCGAATAGACGATCCGTCCGTCGGTAAGCACCGAAGGCGTAAAATCCATCAGGTAGTTGGCCGACAAACGACGCGGACGCTTTCCATCGCGATCCATCCGGTACAGCACCGGCGACGTCACGACCCAGCAATACGCGAATGCCGGTTTCCGATCCGACGTAAAGGCGATGCCCCCGTCCGGCAGCCAACAGGGGTCCAGATTGTTGTGCGGACCGTCGGTCAACTGCGTCAGCCCCGTCCCGTCGATGTTGATCCGGTAGATCTGGAAGTTGTTCTTGCTGACCGACCGATCCAACTCAACGGTCATAGTAAACGGATTGGCCATCTCGCGACCGCCCCGTTTCCACGCAAACAAGACCTCCCGTCCGTCGTACGACAGATCGGCGTGGATGATCATTCCGTCGGACGAATCAACCAGGCAACGCAACTGCCCGGCGCCGTCGTCGGCGCGCAAAACGTACAGTCCCCCACCGCGGCGAAACCGTTCACTGTGGTAAACATAGACGTGCGACACGTCCAGCGGATGATGTTTGATGACCAGAAGATCCCGGAATCCCAGATTCCCTGCCAGCAGATCGACCCGGAGTTGCTTCGCCTCGGGCGTCGCCTCCTCCGGCTGAGCCTGCGGCTGACCGAACTGTCCGACCGTCTTCCATTCGATCGCGTTGTCCGACGTCTGTATGACGAATCGTATTGCCGTCCGATCCTCATATCTGCCCGTGCGATCCCGGCAGAACACGACCCGGCTGACCGTCATCGATTTCCCCAGATCGATCTGTGCCCACGAGCGCCGTTCGCCTTCCGCCGCGACCCAACTGCGCGAATTGCCGTACTGTCCATCGTTGAGGTGTCGGACCTGATGCTGTGGATAGTCTGGCAAGACCGACGACGCCGACGCGGTTGCCCCGGCGCTGACGGCCAGATTGTCCTGCGAATCGGGACCGAACACCTCCAGTTCGTCAAAACAGACGGCGCTCTGGTTCGTCCGCGACACCACGACGCGAACGAAACGCGCCGACACCGCATCGAACGCGTATTCATTCGGCGTGTTCGGCGAAAACGTCGGTTCCCCGCCGTCGCAACGGAACACACGGCCCCTCCGAGTAACATGCTCAACCCCGCCGCAACCAGCCCGCGACGACCACCCGACATGTCCACCTCCTCACGAACAACGGTTTCGGCGTAGGTAGCTGTTGAAGGTCCGGCTCATGCCCGGAAATCTACCGCAACAGCACAAACTAGAGTGTAGCATCCGGCATTTCCCATTTGAGTTCAGCCTGGAACATTTTCAGGCCGCGAATACTGGCCATTCTAGCATCGTGCCCCCCGGCGTCTACCGCGCGGCGCTTGTCTTGCCGTTCTTTCCGTGTGTGGCAAGTATGTCTGGCGCTATGGCTAGGGAATCTGTGCAGCTTGGGTAAGCGTTGGTTTTCGCTTTTCCCAAGGAGGATTAGTCATGGCGGATGAGTTGCCCAAGTTGGATCGTGCGCGGCTTGCCTCCGCGCCGCGACGGCTTCGGCAAGAACGGGCGAATCATTCGCACACGACGCGGAAACCAACATTATAAACTTTCTGCCAAGGCTTGTAACCACGTCGGACCCCAGCGCGACTCCAACAAGGCCGGTCACGCCATGAGCCGCCTCGGACCGTCTTGATCGCCACATCGTTCTCTTTGCCATACGTGGAATCGGTCCATTCGCTGACGTTGCCGAGCATGTCATGCAGTCCCCAAGGATTCGGGGCATAGGAGCCAACGTCGCCCGAAATCATTAGTCCGTCATTCACACCATTGGTCCGGGGAATGTGTGCAAAGAAACCCGGGATAGCACGTGGCGCCGGACCGAGTCCGTTGAGTTCATCTAACGCCACATGTTTCACGGCGAAGAGCTTCGTCGACTCATCGGCGAGATTTTCATAAGGACCGAAGTCGGTGTTCACGCCGCCGTACCACATCGGCGAGTTGGTCCCTGCTCGGGCGGCCCATTCCCATTCGCTTTCGGTTGGAAGCCGGAACGTTCGCCCCGTCTTTTCACTCAGCCATCGACAGAAGCCGTTGGCTTCTTTCCAACTGATACGTACCACCGGCTGCCGCGCGAAATTGGCGGGGTAACCACGGTCAAGTTGGTCGATCCACCACCGGTCGACATGACGGCTATCGTGCGACGGGTCGTACAGGGCATACATCTCGTTTGTCACTTCCGTCGTGAGCATCCAGAACGGCTTTCCGATTTCGACGGCTTTCAACGGATGCTCATCTTCAAAACCGGACGCGTCGCCCATCACAAACGAACCCGCGGGGATCGGGGCCATCTTGAGCGTGACGGCTTGGCTCAACGCTGTTTCTTCGACAGGCCACTGCCCCGATGGAATTCGCGTCCATGCCATCGTCCCAATGTCGGAGGATGAAATCGGAGGCATCGTCGATGTACCCAACGGGATTTCGAGCAATTGCTGCCGGATCGATGATGACTGTGACGCGGCCCGAGCGCCTGAGGCGGTTGTGCATAATCGCTCAAGGGCGTCTCGCTGCAACGCTTTCACTTGCTTCACGGTCATCGGCCAACGGTCGACGGTCGGAACCACTTGTTCGGTTTCGTTGCGCTCTTGGGGAGGCACGAATTCAGGTCGGGGCCGTTTTTCCCAGGCGTAAGAGTCGTCCTCGTGGACGTTGTCAGTGTTCGCGTAGAGCCGCTCGATCTCCTGGCGACGAGCGACCATATCGGCAATCGGCTTGTCGACGCGGTTTTCGACACGCGCGTCCATCACTTCGGTCCACGTCCCGTAGTACGGAACGTTCAGGTCAATCCAGCAGTAGAGCGTTTTCCAGGACTGCGGGTCAAGCTCAACATGATGATGACCCTTCTTGAGCATCTGAACAAGCTCCGAGGTCGATGCATGGAAATCCATCGGCGTGAGTGTTCGCAGATCGCCCTCCGGACCAGGGCGGCGGACGTACCGATGGAGTTCATGATACGACTTTGAGAGATAGTGTGAACTTGTGTCACCCCAAAGCCAATCGGGCCAAGTGCCCCGGGTTGAATGGTCGGGATTCATCGGACCAAACGGACGTTCAACTCCCGGCACGCCAAGCGACATATCGGCAAAGTTGGGCCGATGCTCCCCCTTCGGCGACTCTTCTTCGCCATCGTGACAGCCAATGCAATAGCGGTCCAGGATCGGTTGGATCTCCCCGTTGTAAGAAAACGCTCGTTCCGGCCCGTTGAACGGTTCGATTTCGACGGGCCCTTTCCCCATCGCGATCGTCATACCGGCCGCTGTAACGTCGCGTTGGGATTCATGGCAACCGGCACAAGAGACGTTTTCGCCCCGCATTCCAACCAACCATGACCGCATCAACTGCATCGCGCAACCCTCTTCGTCGAGCGGTTGAACGATGATCGGCCGGTTCGCGGGGATCTTGAATAGTGCGCTGCCGTCTTCGTAAACGGGGACTTCACCGAGGATGCGACGGCAGTCCCAACAGCTCTCTTGCCCAACAACGTCGTAACCGCCCGTGTGTCGGTAGGCGTAGTTGATCGTGTAGACTCGAAGCTTCTTCACTGTCCCACGTGGTATGTTCTTTAGCCCGCTGCCGGTGTAGATGTCGGTGACAAAAACGCTTGCCTCTGTTTCCCCGGGAATAGTTCGGTTGGGCAACTGCCGCGGTGCTTTGCGTTCTGCAATGGGTGTCGGTTCCAAAAGATGATAGCCTGGCGATTCGCTGATCTTTACCATGTTGTCAAACGTGTCAACAAGATACACACTGAACTGCTCCTCCGGGGTCAAACGGGCGGAAACGAGTATGTATTTGTCGTTGAGTGGATAAGGATACGCGAACTTCGGCCACGAATTGTCGACCAAACGATCCATGATCACCGGTTCCACCTTCTTGCCGCCAAAAGGAAAGTGATGCATAGCGCCGTCCGCTTCCCGGTCACCAACACGCGCATTGAACAGATAAAGCTCGCCTTCTCGTTGGGTTCCATGGTGACCGCTCACCACGGAAACAAAACTGCTCGCTTGCCCCGGAATCGGCTTTGCGAAAAAAAGTGCGTTCGGCCAATACGATCCGCTTCCGTACAACGCGGTTTGGCTCGTTCCGTCCGGATTCATGGTACAAAGGATACGGCTGTAGTAGTGTGCAATGTCGATGTATTCCCAGCGCAAGTACATGATGCGGCCGTTCTCTTGAATCACCGGATACCAGTCTTGATCCTGTTCGAACGTCAACTGCCGCACCGTCTGACCATCTGCTTCCAAGCGGAAGATATTGCCAACGCTGCTAAGCCCCGAAATGCATGGAACTCCACCCATGGTTGCGTTAGAAATGAAGAGCGTAGAACCGTCAGGCACATAGCAGCCTTCGGCATTGTCAATGCCGGGTCCCATGTTCGGTGTAAGCTGCTGCGTTTTGCGGATGGTGAGATTATGCTCGAA